>RFIO01000113.1 GCA_003695205.1 Deltaproteobacteria bacterium | reverse complement strand
TGGCCGACCTGGCCGGATTCCGGCAACTTCAGAAGCTCGTGCGCGAGACCGGAGCCCGCGGCTGGCTGGTGGGAGGCTGCCTGCGGGATTTCTGCCTGGGCCTGCCCCTGGTCGATATCGATGTCGCGCTGACGACAGGTTGCGGCCAGATTGCCGAAAAATTTGCCGATTCGGCTGGCGGCAGCTGGTTCTGGCTCAATCGGGAAAGAGGGCAGGCCCGGGTGCAGATTCCCTCAGGCAATGGCAGCGGGAAGATCTGTTACGATCTCGTGCCGCTGCAGGGCGGCAACCTGATGACCGACCTTGCTGAACGGGACTTTACGGTCAACGCCATGGCTCTGCCCCTGCAGGGTGACCAGGGGCTTTTCGATCCCTTTGGCGGCCTGCGGGACCTCAAGGCCCGCCGCCTTAAAACAACCTCCCCCGAGGTGGTTTCCCGTGACCCGGTCCGCATATTGCGGGGACTGCGCTTCAGTCACCTGCTGGGCCTTGAAATTGATTCCCTGTCCTGGGAACTGCTCAAGCGCGCGGCACCCGCTCTTGCCGAGGTGCCCGGCGAACGCCTGAGCCTTGAATGGGCCAGAATCCTCAGCCGGCCAGTGTCCGCTGAGCTTGCGAACGCAGTCCGCGGCCTGGGCCTGCGGAGCCTCTTTCTGGAAGGGAAGGAGAGTTTTTTTTCAGGATTGCCGCCGGAATTGGGACGCCTGGAAAGATTGCTCGAACAGTATTCCTGTTTGAAGAAACTGGCCGAACTGCCGGTCGGTTCAGGGTTTTCCGCGGCGGCCCTTGTGCGGCTCGGCCTGCTGCTGGGAATAGACAGCGGTAATGCCGGACGGCACATCGCTGAACGGTTTCGCCTGTCGTCGGCCTGTCGCAAGGTACTGGCGGCGCTGGCGGCGGATGCTCCGATTCCCGAGCCCGCAGCCGGCAAGCGGGCCCTGGCCCTTTGGCTGCATCGACTGCCCGGTTCCCTGCCCGCCTCATTGCTCATCCGTCTTGTTCGCGACGACGGCGCTGTCACCCCGGCCATGCCCGAAAAGCTCTGCTCCGTTGCCCGGGACCTGCTGCGGGACGGTCCCCCCGCACCTTTGCTGCCGGCGGAAAGGGTCGCAGCCCTGGCCGGTATCGGGCCCGGTCGCCAGCTCGGCCTGCTGCTGAACCGCCTGGCCGAGGCCGAAATGACCGGTGAAGTCGAAAGCATTGAAGATGCTGAAAATTGGCTGAAAAATCATGCCGGCAACGCCATTGACAAAGGGGAGGCAGATGCCTAAAATGTGCCTCGCTTGGCGGGAATAACTCAGTGGTAGAGTGTCAGCTTCCCAAGCTGAAGGTCGCGGGTTCGAATCCCGTTTCCCGCTCCA
>RFIO01000112.1 GCA_003695205.1 Deltaproteobacteria bacterium | reverse complement strand
GGGGGTGCCGAGATTACCGCCGATAAAGGTCGCAAAACCACCCGAGCGGAACATCTCGCCGCACAGGGCGGTGGTTGTCGATTTGCCGTTGGTGCCGGTGATCGCCACCATGGGGACCGCCAGATTCCGGCTGGCGATCTCCACCTCGCCCCAAACCGGAATCCCCATCTGTCGTGCCTGCTGCAGCAGGGGCAGGTCAGATGGCACGCCCGGACTCAGGGCGACCAGGTCGGCGCCGGCCAGCAGAGCCGGATCATGATGGCCAAGAGCCAGTTTCAGCCGGTCGCCGCAAGCAGCGGGCAGATCACCCAGGGAGGCATCGGCCCTCCGGTCGGTCAGGACCACCTCGGCGCCAACGGCGCAGAAATGGCGGACCAGCGCCAGGCCGCTTTTGCCGGCGCCGAAAACGATGATCCGCCTGTGGGTATTGCTGACCATAGCTACCTCAGCTTCAGGGTCGACAGGGCCACCAGGGCCAGGATGATGCTGACAATCCAGAAGCGCACGATGATTTTCGGTTCCGGCCAGCCCTTCAGTTCAAAATGATGATGCACCGGTGCCATGCGGAAAATCCGCTTGCCCCACAGCCTGAAGGATGTGACCTGAAAAATCACCGACAGCGCCTCGAGGACGAAAATGCCGCCGACGATGACCAGTACGATTTCCTGCTTGGTGATCACGGCGATGGTGCCGAGCGCGCCACCGAGGGAGAGGGACCCGACATCCCCCATGAAAACCTGGGCCGGATAGCTGTTGAACCAGAGAAAGCCGAGGCCGGCACCGACCATCGAACCACAGACAATGGCCAGCTCCCCCGCTCCCGGGATGGAACTGATCTGCAGATAGGCGGCGACCTTCGCGTGGCCGGCGACGTAGGCGAAGACCAGGTAGGTGCCCGAGGCGATAATCATCGGCCCGATGGCCAGGCCGTCGAGGCCGTCGGTCAGGTTGACGGCGTTGCTCGAGCCGACCACCACCAGCAGGATGAAGGGGATGTAGAGCAGGCCCAGCTCCGGGTGCAGGTTCTTGAAGAAGGGGAAGCTCAGGCTGCTGTCGAAACTCGGGTGCAGATAGAGGGCGACACCGGCCAGCAGGGCAATGAGCAGCTGCCAGAACATCTTCTGGCGCGGCCGGAGCCCCTCGGTATCTTTTTGGCGCACCTTGCGCCAGTCGTCGACGAAGCCGATGATGCCGTAGCCGACGGTGACAAAGAGGACGACCCAGACGAAATGGTTGCTCAGGTCGGCCCAGAGCAGAGTCGGCAACACGATGGCAAAGAGGATCAGGGTCCCGCCCATGGTCGGCGTACCCTCTTTCTTGAAATGCGATTCCGGCCCCAGCTTGCGGATCTGCTGGCCGATCTGCATCTCCTGCAGCCGGCGGATCAGCCAGGGGCCGAGAATGAAGGAGAGGACCAGGGCGGTGATCGCGGCGTAGATGGTTCGGAAGGTAATGAACCGGAAGACGTAGAACGCCGAGATGTGCTCATGCAGGGGATAGAGCAGATGATAGAGCATCAGGCCGCCCCCTTCCCGTTCAGACCCGCCAGGACATCGGCGATCCGTTCCATGCGCATGCCGCGCGAGCCCTTCACCAGCACGCGGTCGCCCTCGCGCAGAACCCGCCCAAGGCAGGCAGCGGCTTCCTCGTGGTTGGTGGCAATACGAATGCGGCGTGAAGCCAGCCCCGCCTGCCGGGCACCTTCGGCCATCGACTCGGCCATCTGCCCGAGCAGCAGCAGAAGGTCGCAATGACGGGCCGCGCGGGCACCAACCTCGCGGTGCAGACGGGAACTTTCGTCACCCAGTTCGAGCATGTCGCCCAGAACGGCAATGCGGCGCCCCTCCCCCTCGAGGGCGTCGAGCGCCTCGAGAGCCGCTCCCATCGACAGGGGGTTGGCGTTGTAGTCGTCCTTGAGCAGCTGGGCGCCGCTTGCCAGACGCATCAGCTGCATACGGCCCTGCAGCGGGCTGAAGGCGTTCAGGCCGGCGACGATATCCGCCAGGGAAACGTTGAGCGCCAGGGCCGCGGCGGCGGCCGCCAGGGCGTTGCTGACGTTGAAGCGGCCCGCAACCTGCAGTTCAACCTCGGCGGACCGGTCTCCGGCCAGCAGCCGGAATCGCACGCACGTCGTCCATCATATTGGGCGACCACGCACCGGCTACGCCCAGAGTAGCAGCGCGCGTTACCGAGT
>RFIO01000111.1 GCA_003695205.1 Deltaproteobacteria bacterium | reverse complement strand
TTTTGGGCCGGCTGCCCAGCTCGTCGCCGAGGTAGCGGGTCGGTTTGCGGATGCGGTTGAGAATCGGTTCGAAAGACATGGCGCGGGCCATCCTGTTCTTTTTGCTGCCAGCCTTCATCTTAGCGGCAAAACCCGCCATCTGGCAAAGCAGGGGACTTTAGCAGAAGCGGTCAGGGTTGAACAGGGGGAAACCGGTAAAAAAAGGCCCGCGGCTCAGGTGCCGCGGGCGATGGCATGGGCATGGATGGAGGCGGAGAATCAGAAGCGGTAGCCGAGACCGACGTAGCCGCCGATCATGTCACCGTCCTGGTCGCCGTAGACATAGGGTTCATCATCGACGAAAACGGCGTATTCGGCCGAGGCCGTCAGGTAGAGGGCGGGGCTGAAGTGGTAGGTGCCGCCCAGGTTCAGCTGCAGCTGCTGGTATTCGAGGTCCGAGTAGTTTTCCACGCCGACCATGTCGGTGACATCGTAGAGGCTGAGGATGACGATGTCGGTGACATTGCCCGGCCACTGCAGGGCAAAGCTCTTCATGCCGCCTTCGGTCAGGCTGTAGATCAGGCTGCCGGTCAGCTCAAGATTCTCGGTCGCCTGCGCGTCGGCGCTCAGGGCGAGGGTGTGGGCCTTGGTTTCGTATTTGACGTCTTCACATGCCGTCCCAAACTGGGAGGTTACGAGGATGCCCCCTCAGCCGTCGTAGAAGCCCTGGCAGAAGGCAGTTTCGCTGCGCTGGTCAAAGTAGTTGTAGGCAGCGGTCAGCTGGAAGTTCTGGTTCGGAGCGTACCAGAGGCTCACCCCCGGAGCGTGGGTACGCTGCTGCCACTCGGAACGGTTCAGGTCGTTGCTCTCGTCGCGGTAGCGGTAGTTGACCGTGGCCGAGAAGCGGGGAGAGGGTGCCCAGGTGGCGGTGATCTTGCCTTCGTGCACCTCTTCGGGCTGGTTGCTCAGGTCGGCTTCGCGCGCGTCGTAGAAGGTGGTGCCGTAGGCGGCCGAGTCGCCGGTGACGCCGCTCGGGAATGTGTTCGCCTGCAGCGGCACCAGGGCGGCATCGGGGTTGCCGAAGGGGTTGTCGATGTTCTGGTAGGTGTAGCCGACGCGGGTGCTCAGCTTGCGGCTGACCCGGTAGTTGAGACGCGCCTTGAGGGTGTGGGTTTCGGTCTCGCCGAAATGCTCATCCTCGCGATCGACCTTCTCCATCTCCCAGCCGAGTCGCAGCATGGCGCCGCGTGTCAGCCGGTAGCTGGCGTCCAGCCCCGCGGTCAGCACGTCCCGGGTGATGATCGACTCGGCGCCGCCGGGCGGCTGGTAGCTGGTCACCGCCGGCGCGCCGAAGGTCAGCCCGGCGGCCGGTGAGCTGGGCGCGGTGATCGGGTAGAAGGTGGGTGTGACGTTGTCGCTGTCCAGTTCCTCGAGGCGCAGGCGGGCGTTCAGCTTGACCCCGCCCAGGCGGGTGGTCGCCTTGATGCCGTAACCGTCGTAACTGGTTGTCAGCCTGGTGCGGTCGAGGGTGAAGATGCCCGGTTCGTCGGTCTTGCGGCTCTCGACCTTGCTGTTGACATAGCTGCCCAGCAGGCTGGTGCGTTTGGCGAGGTCGACCTGGGCCTTGAGGGTATGGGTGCGTTTTTCCGAATCGGGCGCCCGGTCATAGGGGAGCAGGCCGTCATCGTAATCGTAGGACATGCGGTTGTCGAAGGTGGCGTTGTTGAGCGGCTGCCCGGGCTTGATAACCGGATCGTAGATGGTGGTCGCCGCGTCGGCGTTGTTTTCGAACTGCCGGTCGGCGAATTCGTACTGCAGGGTGACGACGCCGAATTTGCCGGTGACCCCCGCTTTCAGGTCACGGGTGACCTCGTCGATCTCCTTGCCTTCGCCGGTGATGTGGCAGGCGCCGCACTTGCTCATGGAGATCGCCTGCTCGGTCCCCTTGCGGTGCTCGTTGCGGAAGTCGAGGTTGAAGGTCAGGTTGGGCAGGGACGGGATCTGGATATCCGCGCCGGTTTTGACCTCGCGCCGGGTTACTGAAAAGACGGCGCCCGGCAGCAGGTCCTCGCCGTAGACGGCGGCGCCACCGGTCTGGGCGATGCGGCTGTTGGGGTTGGCGGCAAGGTAGGCGGACTCTGCCGCGACCGCTGCGGCGTAGCTGGTGACTCCGCCCACCGGACGCACGACGAATTCGTTGCCACTGGCGTCGACGTCGACCAGCATGAAGCCAGGAACGGCATTCGGCGTCAGGGTGCCGGGCCAGGGGTTGGGATTGGCCGGGTCGGCGCTGGCCCCCGGGCGGGCAATCGAAGCGTCGATGTAATCGAGCCGGTCGTGGTCGCCCAGGTGCTCGAGCACGCTGTAGTCGAGGTAACCGCGCACGGCGCGCGACAGTTCAAAGCGGGTGTCGACCCGCTGGTCACTCGGCCCCTCGAGATCACCTTCGGTTTCGATGCGCAGGGCGGGGCCGCCATCGATGTCGAGGTCGAAGCGCCCGACCGGGGTGATGCCGTCCTCGCGGCGGCTGTCGATATATTCGTTGACCCGGGAACTGTCGTCCTGAACGCTGACCGCCTTGCCGCCGAACTCGATGGTGCCCGACAGGGTCGGGGTCTGTTCGGCGAGCAGCGGCAGCGGCAGCAGGAGCAGCAGTGCCAGGGTGCCGACGATTCTGCTGTATCTGTGCATGAACGTTCCTCCTCGCAAACGTGTTGCGTTAACGCGTCAGGCCGTAGCCACCGTCAGGATAGCCGTCGCCGTTGGTGTCGATGACCGGAACCGTCTGGGACGGCAGGTCGGAGCCGTGGACGACCGAGTGACAGGTGGTGCAGCGGGTCAGGAAAGCCTTGCGCCAGCCCTCTTCGCCATGGGCGTTGGTGAAGGGGACGGTGACGTCGTAGCCGGCGGCCAGGGCTTCACCGGGTGTCATCTGGCCGGCGGCGCCGCCGGTCAGGATGTTGTTGTAGGCGGCCGGGTCGCTGGTGCGCAGGGCGTCAAGCTTGCGACCGTCAAAGGCGAGTACGTCCTTGACATCGACGCTCGCGCCGCCACGGGCGGCGTGGAAGTGGCTTTCATGACACTGAAGGCAGAGGAAGGGTTCATTCTGTTGCAGCAGGTTGTTGGCCACTGCGCCGTGAGGGTCGTGACAGGTATTGCAGCCCTCTTCGACCGGGGCGTGTTCGAAGACGAACGGACCCTGGTAGCGGCTGTGACAGTTCAGGCACAGGTCACGGGCCTGCTCGTCGGTCGCCAGTTCGCCGTGGGGATTGTGGCAGGAGTTGCAGCCCATCTTGCCTTCCTTGACCGGATGGTGCGAAGGCAGGTTCATTTTGGCCTGCTGCTCCTGGTGGCAGCTGTAGCACAGCGCCGGGTCGTTCTGTTTCAGGCTGCCGGCTGCCTCGGGGGCATGGATGCTGTGGCAGTCGCCGCAGGACAGGTCGGCCAGGGCGTGCTCACCGTGGGCCCAGTCCATCAGGTTGCCGTCGCTGTGGCATTTTGTGCAGACGGCGGCTGTTTCGTCGGCGGTCAGCCGGTCGAAATAGAGGATCTTGCTGGCATCGCCCGAGTCGACATGCAGGCTGCCGGGGCCGTGGCAGGATTCGCAGCCCTTTTCGGCACCCATGACTTCGAAGTCGGCCAGGCGGCCGTGAACGGTAGCGTCCATGGAGGAAGAAATCTCCTCATGGCAGCCGGCACAGGTGTCGGCGCCGACATAGGTTGCGCCTTCGATGACCGGCAGGGTGAGAATCCTCTCCCTGATGGCGCCGGTGGCGCAGGCCGTCAGCAGAAGGACCAGGGGCAGGACCTTCCACAGCCGGCGGGTTGGCTTGCGGTACGGTCTTTCAGACATGGCATCTCCTTTCCTCGTACCAGGATGGCGCGGATGATTTGCTTCATCGCAAAATTCATATAAAAAACCACGTGAATAAAAGCTTCTTGACCTCCTTTCCTTTGTAATATTTAATGGACGTGCGCTCTAATTCTTGCGGAACAGGGGCTTCATGAGAAGCGAATAATTCTTATAGCCCCATAAGACCTGCTAATAGTCGAGTTCTTGAATATTTGAATTGGCGATGGGCTTGTCATGGAAACGCGATATCTGAAGACACTGGTGGTGGCAGTCGAGACGGGCAGTTTCTCAAGGACGGCCGAAACGCTGCACCTGACCCAGTCGGCGGTGTCCCAGCGCATCAAGTTTCTCGAGGAGCGTTACGGCCACCAGCTGCTCGACAGGTCGGGGCACGAGCTCCGACCGACCGAGGCCGGTCGCCTGGTGTTGGAAAAGGCGCGGGATCTGCTGAAAAAAGAAGATGAGATTCTGGAGGGGCTGAAGCGTTTCGGTGACGAAAAGCGCCTGGCGGTCTGCTGCACCCCGACCTTCGGCATGGCCTGGCTGCCGGGCATTCTCAACGATTTCATGCTTCGGCATACTGATGTCAGGGACATCAAGTTTATTTTCCATCAGCCGCGTGCCGCCATGGAGGCACTGGCCGCCGGAGAGTTTGATCTCGCCATCGTCGAGCATTGCGACGAGACCAGTCTGGATGATTTTGCCAGTTATTCCTTGCCCGAGGATGATCTGGTCTTCATCAGTGCTCCGGGGCTGGGACTGGAAGAGCGTTGCGTCGTGGACGCTCTGCTGGGGTTCAGGCTCTACGCCCGCCGTGATGGCTGCAGTTCCAAGGAGCTGCTGAAGCAGAATCTGGCCCAATCCGGGCGCGGCCTTGACGATTTCACCACCGTGGTGGTGTCGGACGACCTGCGCTGGTCGATCGACAATGTCTGCGCCGGCAACGGCATTGCCTTCATGTCGCTGAGTCTGGTTTCGCGTGAGCTGGAGTCCGGTCAGCTGCGCGCGACCCGGGTAGAGGGATTTTCCCATCGCCGTCGCCGGTCGGTCCTGTTCATGCCCGGCCGTGGCAGCGACCTGGCGATCCGTTCCTTCCTCGACTGCCTGTTCGATGCCTTTCATGTGACCCCGCAGTCACCGGATGCGGTGCAGGGTTGAGTGCCGGTTTCACTTCTTCGGCAAACCTGCTAGACTCCCCGCCATGGAAAAACTCTTCAAAGGCATCATGCGTTTCAGGCGGGAGGAGTTCCTGGCCCATCGGGAACTCTTCTGCCGGCTCGGGCGCGAGCAGAAGCCCCACACCCTTTTCATTGGCTGTTCTGACTCCCGGGTGGTGCCAAGCCTGATCACCCAGACCCACCCCGGCGAACTGTTCATTGTCCGCAACGTCGCCAACATCGTCCCGCCTTACCGCCAGACCGAGGAATTCGTCGCCACCACCAGCGCCATTGAGTACGCTGTGCAGGCCCTGGAGGTCGACTGCATCGTTGTCTGCGGCCACTCCAACTGCGGCGGTTGCGCCGCCCTGCACAAAAGCCCCGAGGAACTGGCGTCCCTGCCGCACGTGCGCAAGTGGCTCGAGGTCTCCAGCGAAGTGCCGGAGCGGGTCGAGAAGCTGATGGTGG
>RFIO01000110.1 GCA_003695205.1 Deltaproteobacteria bacterium | reverse complement strand
GCCGAACTTGACTGTCTGTGCCGCGATTTTGTCCGACGCCAGGCCGAAGGCCTGCCGGCCTGCGAAATCGAACTGTTCCAGTCCAGTATCCAGTTGCGGCAGAGCCAACTGGCTTCTCTTGAAGAGGAACTGCAGCGGAAGAAGGCCCTGGTTACCGAAGCCAGAACTCAGCTGCTTCAACTGAGCAAGGAGAAGAAATCCGTCGAACGGCTGCGCGAACGCCACCTGCTGGAACAGCAGCAACGCAACAAGCGCAGAGAGGGCGCCATTCTTGATGAAATCGCCCTGCGTAACCTGGGAGGCATGCCATGAAAAAAATCATGCTCCTTTGCCTCCTCCTTCTGCTGTTGGCTCCTCTGCCGTTGCTGGCCAAAGCCGCGCGGGAAAAAGGAACCGCTGAAGAACAGGCGTCCGTCTCTGAGCCGGACTCCGTGGAGGAACGCCGGCTTCTGGTTGAAATCGCCCGGCAGAAAAAGATGCTGATTCAGCGCGAAGAGGCCGTTCGCCAGAGGGAGCTCGAACTGGACAGCCTGCAGCTTGAACTCGACAAAAAGCTCGAAAAACTCGAGGCTCAGCGTGCAGCCCTTGAGGAATTACTAAAAGAAAAGGAGGCCGCCCGGCAGGAGCGTATCGCCGAACTGGCCAAGATGTACGAAAAGATGGACAAGGCCAAGGTCGCGCGCCTGATGGAGACGATGGATTGGAGCCTGGCGCGGGATATTCTGGCCCAGATCAAGACCAAGACCCGCGGCAAAATAATCGCGGAGATGTCCCCCTCGAACGCGGTTCGCTTTACCCGGGAGTACTCGAGCCTGGTGAGCAACTGAGCCGTCGAGGGTTCATATAAACCAAACCACAGGAAAGGAGGTGAAAAAGAAATGGGCATGAGCATGAACATGATCATGCCGGAAGTATTACCCGGCATGGGAGCTCAACCATCCGGGCTCGATACCGGTCCGTCCCGGACTGCTTCTCTGGTCAGCGAGAAATTTGCCGGCCTGCTCACTGGTCGCATAAAGGAGCTGGAATCCGGGCAGACAGACCAGCAGGGACTGGTCGCGCTGGTCCCGGCCGTCTGGCAACCGTTCGAAACTCCGACGGCATCCGACCAGACGAACCGGACCAGGCTGCAGTCAGGATTCGGTTCGGGTTTCCCGGCAGGCACCGTATTAGCACCTGCGAACGCCCAAACTCAGGACCCCGCAGGCCTGTCCGACGCCCTTGCGAAGTTCACGGCGACCGTTCAAACCGGAAAGGCGACACCGCCCGGCCTACGGACAAAACAGGTTAGCCCTACCCTGCCGCCTGCCACCTTCGGCAACGAACAGCTGCGGGCACAAGCTGCCGGTAAACCCGGGGTGGCGATGCCAGAACTTGCGGATCCGGGTTCGGTCATCCAGGTCGACCCACTCGCCCATCACGCACGTAAAGAAGGCGCATCAACAACGGATATGGCCGGACGCCAGACACCCCTGTCCGAACACCGGTTCGAGCGCCTGCTGAAAGCGGAACGGCGCGCCGACACGGGACAGAAAATCCAGACCGACGCCAGCGCCCGGAAATTTCCGGAAGGAAGCCCCCAAAAGGTTGCCGCAAAGCTCGACGCTCCCCTCAGGGACCGCGACCTGCCGCCGCTTCGCAGCCAGACCCACGATGATGCGGCCGACCCGACCCCGCTGTCACTTCCCGGGGGCCTGAATCGGCCCGAAGCCCAGGTCATCCGGCCAGCGTTGGCGCCCCAGGCACAACCGCAACCGACGCACCAGCAGGTTCCGGTCCGTGACCATGTGGTCATTGAGCAGGTCACCAGCCATTTTGACCGTCACGGCGTGTTCGAAAGCGGGCAGGCCCACCTGAAGCTCTATCCTGAAGAACTGGGAGAGATCCGGCTGGACATCGACCTGAACAAGGGTCAGCTCGCCGCCAGGCTCCAGGCCGAAACGCCCGAGGTGCGGGACATCCTGCATCGCAACCTGGACCATCTGAAGCAGGCACTGGAACACCAGGGCCTCAAGGTCAACAGGCTTGAAGTCGCGGTTGTCAGCGACAGCGCTCGCTCCGACGGCCAGGCATTCCACAACGGGTCCGGCGGCCACCAGGGCTTTGCGTGGGATCAAAGTGGCAGCCTGTTTCAGCATCAGGGCCGCGAACAGCAGCAATCTGATACCGGCCGGTTCGCGTCACACTTGTCCGACCCGGCTGGCAATGAGCCGACTGAGGACCCGCCAGGAACGACTGAACCACTGATTTCCGCATCTGGCGTCAGTCTGCGGGCCTGATTCGGCTGACAGAAAAAGGAGTCGCCATGACAACTATCAACACCATCGGCAACCAGGCCGCAACGACTGCTGCAGGCAACAGCATCAGTGGCAAGGCGCTCGGCAAGGAGGATTTTTTGCGCCTGCTGGTTGCCCAGCTGCAGAACCAGGATCCGCTCAACCCGGCCGATCCGACACAGTTCACAGCGCAGCTGGCCCAGTTCAGTTCCCTGGAGCAGATGTTCAACATGAATGAAACGCTCGAGGGGCTCGGGTCACTGAGCGGTGACATGGAACGGCTCTCGGCGCTGGGGCTGATCGGGCGCGAAGTTGTGGCCGACAGCGACATCTTCGACTACCAGGGGCAGACGGCGCGAATCGGTTACCAGCTGCCGGTTCAGGCATCTGAGGTCAGCTTTCACATCCTCAATGCCAACAACCAGACCGTTGCCACCCTGACGGATGCCAGTCCGGCAGCCGGCGAACATTTCTATCTCTGGGACGGCACCAGCAATGCCGGCACACCTTTGCCCGAGGGGAGCTACCGGCTGGTGGTCAATGCCAAAGATGCCGAAGGCAACACCATCGAAACAGCCCCCCTGGTGCGCACCCGGGTCGACGGCATCCAGATGGCGGGTGGGCAGACCAGGGTCGAGACAGGGAACGGATCCTTCAGCATGGCTCAGCTGCGTACCATCGACGGAGGCACGCCATGACCACGCCCGTCACAATCATGCCGCGCCCCTTGGGGGCCCCGACCGCGGGAAAAAGGACCGGGCAGACTGTTACGACCGGCCAGCCCGACCGCTTTGACCAGCTGCTGCGTCAGAAGCTCGACACCGGCCAACTGAAGTTCTCCCGACACGCCAGCGAACGCATGCAGCAGCGAGGCCTGCGACTCGATCCCGGCCAAACCACCCGTCTGGAACAGGCCATGACCAGGCTGGAGGACAAGGGGGGCAAAGATTCGCTGGTTCTGCTCGACAACCTGGCGCTTGTCGTCAGTGTCGACAACTCGACGGTCGTCACCATTGCCGACCGACAGCAGATGAAAGAGAACATTTTCACCAATATCGACAGCGCGGTGATCGCCTGATCACCCGACAGCCGAACCGGTCCTCGCAGAGGAGGTTCGCGGGCCGCCGACCGACAGAGGCGGCCCATCCACGGAGGATAAATCATGGGTATCGCAAGCAGTCTTTACAGTGGCGTTTCCGGCCTGACCACCAACTCCAACGCCATGAGCGTCATCGGCAACAATATCGCCAACAGCAACACCGTCGGCTTCAAATCGAGCCGCACCATTTTCGCCGACCTG
>RFIO01000013.1 GCA_003695205.1 Deltaproteobacteria bacterium | reverse complement strand
TGACAGTCTAGCTCCAAGGGGGCGGGCTGTAAAAGGGTTCAGTCGTTCGAGGTCAGCAGCAGGCGGAAATCGTCCGGCAGTGCGGCCGGTTTGCCTGCCGGCTGGTCAAAACAGACCATGACGGTTTCGGCTTCGGCGAATTGCAGGCCGCCGCCGTTGTGCAGACGGTAGCCGAGAGTGAAACTGGTGCGGCCGACATGGGTCGGTTCGATGTCGATGACCAGGCGGTCGGCCAGGCTGATCGGCTTGAGGTAGCGGCACCGGGCTTCGGCCACCAGAAAGAGCAGGCCCTTGTGCATCAGTTCGGTGAAGCGGTCCTGGTACAGGCGCACCCGGGCGGTTTCCAGCAGACTGAAGATGGTGGCGTTGTTGACGTGCCCGTAGGCGTCGAGGTCGGAAAAGCGCAGGTCGATGTCGATGCTCGGCATGATGTTGGTCCGTCTAGCGCACAGGTTCGGTTTCGCCGTTGAGGATGTCGAGAATCCGCTGCCGGTAGCCAACGATCTCCTGGCGCAGCGACGAGAGGTTGGCGATCTTCTGGTCGATAGTGCCGATGTGGCGGTCAAGAATTTCCAGCAGTGTCGGGGTGATGCGGGTGAAGTCCTGATTGCTGGTGTCGAAATTGTCAGCCAGCTCCTGCATCTCCTTCAGGGTGATGCCCATCTCCTTGAGCTTGAGGATGAACTTCAGGCGCAGCACGTCAGACTTCTGGTAGGTGCGGGTGCCGCCGCCGAGGCGCTCGGTTTGGCCCATCAGGCCGATCTCTTCGTAATAGCGGATGGTGCGCGTGGTGATGCCGAGCCGGCGGGCCAGTTCGCCGATCTGGATCGGATACTCGATTTTGTCCATTGATTGACCTTTACGTTAAATTTGAACACTTGTTACCAGTGGATGAGGTCTCCTGTCAAGCTGAAACCTGTGCAAACGGCTTGGTTTTGCCGGTTCAAACCAAATTTTGAGGGATATGTAAAAAGCCGTTATATTTCTGCTTGACCTTAACGTAAACAGGATGCTATGTTGCCGCCGAACCGCTTGTGTGCGAGTCGACGTTGCTCTTTGTCCCCTTTGGGGTATCTTGGGGCAAAACGGATGCGGCCGCGCTCGACGGCCAGGAAAGGATGCAACTGATGGAGCTGACCAGGGAAATTTACTGGAATGTTGGACATGGGGTGCTGGTCCCCATGTATCTGCTGGTTGCCGCCGCTCTCGGTGTGCTGGTCTGGGGCGTGCGCAAGCGTCTGGTGATCTACCGCCAGGGGCGACCTCTTGACCGGACCGACCGCCGCAGTGAACGTCTCACCGGTGCTCTGCGCGATCTGCTGCTGCAGGTACGCGTGCTGCGCGTACCGGGGGCTGGAACGGCCCACGGCCTGTTCTTTTTCGGCTTTGTGCTGCTGACCATCGGCACGACCCTGGTCTTTATTCAGGCCGACCTGCTTCAGCCCCTGTTCGGGATTCGTTTCCTGACCGGCTGGTTCTACCTGCTCTTCTCCGTCGTTCTCGATATCGCCGGCCTGGTCGGGCTGGTCATGCTGGCCGGTCTGGCCGTTCGTCGCTACCTGGTACGGCCCGAGGGCCTGCCCAATGTTGGTGACAATGCCCTGATGCTCGGTCTGCTGCTGGCCATCTTTGTCACCGGTTTCCTGCTTGAGGGAGCGCGCATGGCTGCCACCGAACTGGGGACCGATCTGTCCTGGTGGTCGCCGGTCGGTCTGGCCTGCGCCCAGATTTTTGCCGGCCTGGGCGAAGCGGGGCAGCGCAGTGCGCATACGGCCCTGTGGTGGCTGCATTTTGCCCTGGTGCTCGGCTTCTTCGCCGCCATCCCCTTTACCCGTTTCCGGCATCTGCTGCTGACCCCGGCCAATGTTTTCTTCCGCGATCTCGGGCCAAGGGGCAAGTTGACGACACTGGACCTTGAGGATGAAGAGGCTGAGAGTTTCGGTGTCGGCAAGATTGAGGAGTTGACCTGGAAGGATCTGTTCGACGCTGATGCCTGCACCTACTGCAAGCGCTGCCAGGACCGTTGCCCGGCCTGGACCACCGACAAGCCGCTCTCTCCCATGCAGGTGGTCAACCAGATTGGTGATTTGAGTCGCAAGCCGGAGCGGGGCGAAGAGGAGCTGATTGACACCGTCAGTCGCGATGTCCTCTGGAGCTGTACCACCTGCCGGGCCTGCCAGGAGATCTGCCCGGCGACCATCGAGCATGTCGGCAAGATTGTCGATATGCGTCGCAACCTGGTGCTGATGCAGGGTGAGTTTCCCGGCGAGGAGGTGCAGAAGGCGGTCGAACAGACCGAGGTCAACGGCAACCCGCTCGGCATGGCGCCGGCGGCCCGGGCCGACTGGGCCGAAGGGCTCAATGTCGCCGATTTCAGCAAGGGGGACCAGGCGGACATCCTCTATTTCGTCGGCTGCTACGCCTCCTTCGACAAGCGCAATCAGAAGATTGCCCGGGATTTCATCCGTCTGCTCGATGCCGCCGGGGTCAAAGTTGGCATTCTCGGCAAGGAGGAGAAGTGCTGCGGCGAGCCGGTGCGCAAGCTCGGCAATGAATATCTCTACCAGATGCTGGCGGTCGAGAATATCGAACAGATCAAGGCCACCGGGGTGAAGCAGATCGTGACCGCCTGTCCGCACTGCTTCAATACCCTGGCCAAAGACTATAACGACCTTGGCCTCGAGCTGCCGGTCAGGCACGCCAATGTCTTTCTGGCGGAGCTTGTGGCAGAAGGCAAGCTGACATTCCGGGCCGAGGCTATCGACTGTACCTACCACGATTCCTGTTACCTGGGGCGCTACAACGATCTGTACGACGCCCCGCGTCAGTTGCTGGCTGCCGCCGGCGCCCGTATCGCAGAGATGAACAGAAACCGGGACGAAAGCTACTGTTGTGGCGCCGGCGGCGGTCGCATTCTTGCCGAGGAGAAGCTGGGAGAACGCATCAACCAGAAAAGGGTGCGCATGGCGGCCGGAACCGGTGCGGGCACCCTGGTCTCCAGCTGCCCCTTCTGCATGACCATGTTCGAGGATGGGGTCAAGGGCGCCGAGCTCGAAGAGAGCCTGAAGCCGAAGGACCTGATCGAGCTGCTGGCGGAGAGAGTTTGAAAACAAAGCGGTGAAAGGAGAAAG
>RFIO01000109.1 GCA_003695205.1 Deltaproteobacteria bacterium | reverse complement strand
GGACATCGACGCGGTGGGAGCTGATGCCCAGGGGGCTGCCGCCGTTGATCGGCTTGAGCAGGCCGGCGGCCAGGGCGGGAAGACTCCAGGCAAGGGTGAAAAGGACGGTCAGAAACAGGGTGGTGAGGGCGCGTTGGACGCCCGGTGTTGCGAAACGGTTCAACATGGCTGTCCTCCTGAGGTGTGTTGTTTTTTTTGGATGGAGGTATCGCAGGAGGCGTGCCACGAGGCTTGTGGCTGTTCAAGTTGCTGTCATTGCATGATTTTGGCCCTTAAGGCTTATGTCTGTCTCAGGCGGGTCAATCGTTGTTGTTTGACGCTGGATGAACATCGAAGTACATTTTGTGTATGATGGCTTCGAGAAAACTGACTTCAGGGCAGAAGGATTTTTTTGAGCAGGTGTCCCGGGCGGCTTTCAGCTGTCCCTTCGCTCCCGAGCGCGACCGGCTCGACCGGCAGATCGCCGGGGCGGACGAGTCCGTCCCCCGGCAGGAGGTGCTGGCACGCGTGCTGGCCAAAGTGCGTGACGAGCTGAATCGGCTGGGTGCAGGCCGCGATCTGCGTCTGGATGATTTGTCCACCGAGGATGCGGGCCTTTTGCGTCTGGCGCTGCTCTTCGACCTGTTCCATCGCGCTATTCCGGATCTTGATGCCCATATCCGCCAACAGCTCAAGGCCGGGGATGAGCCGGCGGCGGTTCCCTTCGCCGGTGAACTGCTCGGCACGATGCAGGGCTGGGGGCTACCGGAGGCTGAGGCACTCCGCTGTCTGGCCTTTTTTCACCAGCTGCGCCGGGCATTCTATTTCATCGCCGAGAACCTCGTCGGCGACAGCCCCTGCATGGTGGAGTTCCGGCGTCGGCTCTGGACCAACGTCTTCACCGCCGACATTGCCCGTTATGAAACCTACCTGTGGAACCGGATGGAGGATTTTTCCACCCTCCTGCTCGGCGAGACCGGCAGCGGCAAGGGGGCGGCCGCGGCCGCCATCGGGAGGTCCGGGCATATCCCCTTTGACGCTCGGCGCGGCCGCTTCAGGGAAAGTTTCGTCGCGACCTTTGTCGATATCAACCTGTCCCAGTTTCCCGAAACCCTGATCGAGTCGGAACTGTTCGGTCACAGGCGCGGCGCCTTCACCGGGGCGGTGGAGCAGCACACGGGAGTCTTTGCCCGCTGCTCGTCTCATGGCGCCATCTTTCTCGACGAGATCGGCGAGGTGAGTGGTCCCGTGCAGGTCAAGCTGCTGCGGGTGCTGCAGGAGCGAACCTTTTCTCCGGTTGGATCAAGAGAACAGCTGCATTTTTCCGGTCGAGTGATTGCCGCCACCAACCGACGGCTGGACGAACTGCGCGCCAGTGGCGCTTTTCGAGACGATTTCTACTATCGGCTCTGTTCGGATGTCATCGAGGTGCCGCCACTGCGCCGGCGCATCGCCGAGGATGCGGGTGAGTTGAAACGCCTGGTGGCAGTGGTGGTCAGGCGCATGATCGGCGAAGAGTCCAGGTCGCTGGTCGACTGGCTCTGTGCGGAACTGCGCCGGCAGCTGCCGCGCAACTACCCCTGGCCGGGCAACGTGCGCGAACTGGAGCAGGCGGTGCGTCGCCTGATGCTGAACGGGGTCTACGTGGGGGAGAACTGTCCGCTGACGCCGGACGCGGATTTGCTCCAGCGGATAGGCAGCGGCCGGCTGTCGGCGGCGGAGCTGCTCCAGGGCTACTGCGCCGAACTCTACGCCCGGCATGGGACCTACGAGGAGGTGGCGCGT
>RFIO01000108.1 GCA_003695205.1 Deltaproteobacteria bacterium | reverse complement strand
GCTCGGTCCCCGCTCCGACCGGTTCAAGGTCGATGCCGCCGCATCCGGGACAGGCATCAGGCGGCGACTGGCTGTAATCGCAGTAATGGCAGCGCAGACGTCGCTGCTCACGGTGCCAGGTAAGACTGATATCGCAATTGGGGCAATGGAAACTCCGGCCGCAATCGCCGCACTGGAGAAAGGGGGCGAAACCACGCCTGTTGAGCAGTACCAGGCCCTGTTCGCCCCGTTCCAAAGTCGCCTTCAACGCCCCCAGCAGAGGCTCCGACAGCAGGGTGCGGTAGGGCGTCTCGGTCATGTCGACCAGCTCAACCTCGGGCAGAGGACGACCGGCGGCGCGCCGACCGAGACGCAGCAGGGTCGATTGCCCCGATGCGGCCCGCTGCCAGCTCTGCAAACTGGGGGTGGCACTACCGAGCAGCACCGGAATCCCCTGCTGCTGCCCGCGCAGCAGGGAAAGATCCCTGGCATGGTAGCGAAAGCCCTCCGACTGCTTGTAGCTTGCCTCGTGCTCCTCATCGACCACGATCAGCCCCGGGCGGGCAAGGGGAGCGAAGATGGCCGAGCGGGCCCCGATGACAATATCGGCCTCGCCACGCAGTATCTGTCGCCAGGCATCGAAACGTTCGCCGTCCGACAGTCCGGAATGCAGCACGCTGATGCGCGCCCGACCGCTGAACCGGGCCCGGAAACGGCCGACCAGCTGCGGCGTCAGGGCGATCTCCGGTACCAGCACCAGGGCCTGGCGCCCGGCCGCCAGCACACGGTCGATGGCACGCAGGTAGACTTCGGTCTTGCCGCTGCCGGTGACGCCGAACAGCAGAAAAGAGGAAAAAACCGGCTCATAGAGAACAGGAGCAAGACGGGCCAGCGCCTCGGCCTGCTCGGCGGTCGGCTCGGGAGGGGTATCCGGCTGCACCGGCCAGCTCAGGAAAGGATCGCGCAGCTTCTCCTCGGTACGGGCGGTGATGAAGCCCGCCTCAAGCAGGCGCTTGAGCTGGGGCCCGGGGTTGGGAAAGAGGTCTCGCAACCGCTCATGATCGACCTCGCCTGCGCCGCGGATGAAGGCGAGAATCTCCTGCTGGCGTGCTCCGCGAGGCTGATCGTCACAATCGGTGGCGGCATAGATGGTGCGCTGAAGAACCGGCGGCGCCTCTCCCCGGCCGGAGAGTCCGGCCGGCAGGGCGGTGGCGATCACCTGCCCGATCGGGTGGCGATAGTAGGCCGCGGCGCGCCGGAACAGCGGAATCAGCGCCGGCGGCACCAGCGGTTCCTCGTCGAGCACCGCGGCGACCGGCTTGAGCCCCTCGCCCCTGCCGCGGGCAAGCTCAAGCAGAAAGCCGACCGCCCGTCGACGCCCGAGAGGCACCTCCAGGCGCGCGCCGATCCGCGCCCGGTCCGCCATCTCTTCCGGCACCAGGTAGGACAGGGTCTTGAACAGGGGAGCGGCGACGGCCACTTCGGCTATCAGGCAATGGTTCGACATGGAGACGTATTCTATCCCAGCCGCCCCGGGTGGACCAGAATGAAATGGCCTTCCTGGCGTCGTTCACCTTGCGCGCGCAACCGTTGGTCAGACCTCTCCATAAAGCAAAACTCATCAAAAAATAAGAAAAAATTCGCCCACGCTCCATTGACAGTCACGCTGCATCAGCTAAAGTGAAAACCTGCCAACCTTGTTATCGCCGGGACCTGAAAACGAGAGGGGGGATCTTTCGATGTGGCGCCTGGATGCCCGTATACCGACCGAGTTGCCGGCCAAGGTCTACCGCATGGGCCCCGAGCCGGACTTCATTACCTCGGCGACCATCCGTGAGCTGAGCCTGAGCAGCGCCCTGCTCGACCGCAAGCTCCCGGAAGATTCCGGCCCCCTGCTGCTCCAGTTCAACCTCCCCGACAACCGTGAAATGCGCCTGCAGGGGCACACCGTCAAGCTCCGGCACCGGCCGCTGAAGGGAACCGCCATCGAACTGCTCGCCATGGACGGCGACCAGGGCGAGCAGATGTGGACCTTCCTGCGCCAGCGCATCCTGCCCAACTCCCGCTGCCCCTACTGCGCCTGTGGCCTGGGGCGCGACGCCCGGGCGCCGCGCTGCCCCGACGGCAACTGCGGCCTGAAAAACGGTGTCTGCAAGCTGTGCGGTCACCGGCTCGATTTTGACGCCGACCATTACCTCGCCGAACACCTCAATGACACCATGGCGCGCCGCCTGCAAGCAAAACTGCGCCTGATCTCGCCGGACCGGGTCCGTAAAATCCTGCAACTGGTCGACGCCGAACTGCTCAAGAGCGTCACCCCGGATCGCGACATGGAATTCGTCGGCACCCACCCGGACATGCTCAAGGTCTTCTCGCTGATCCGCCGGGTGGCTCCCACCGGACTGAACGTGCTCATCCTGGGGGAGAGCGGCACCGGCAAGGAACTGACCGCCCGGGCCATCCACGAACGCAGCGAACGGCGCGGTCGCCCCTTCGTCGTCATCAACTGCGCCGCCATTCCCGAGGGCCTGCTCGAGGCGGAACTGTTCGGCTACACCCGTGGCGCCTTCACCGGTGCCTACCAGAACCAGGACGGCAAGTTCGTCCAGGCCGACGGCGGCACCATCTTTCTCGACGAGATCGGCGATCTCCCCTTCGGTTTGCAGGCCAAGCTACTGCGCTTCCTCGAAGACCGGGTGGTCGAGCGCATCGGCGAGAAAAAGGGGCGCGCGGTCGACGTACGCGTGCTGGCGGCGACCAACTGCGACCTGGAAGAAAGAATCCGCAGGGACCAGTTCCGCCAGGATCTCTTTTTCCGCCTCAACGGCTTCACCATCACCCTGCCGCCCCTGCGCGACCGCGGCGAGGACGTTGTGCTCATCGCCCGCTACCTGCTGCAGAAACACCGGCCCAACAACCCGGATGCCCCCACTTCCTTTTCACCTGCCGCCATCGAGGCCCTGCGTCGTCACAACTGGCCGGGCAACGTGCGCGAACTGATCAACCGGGTACGCCGGGCCATGATCATGGCCACTGAGGGCGTCATCGAACCGGCCGACCTGGAGCTGGCCGATGCCGGCGGACCGCTGGTGGCCACCGACCTGCGCGCCCAGGTCGACCTGACCGAGCGGGAGATGATCCTTGCCGCCCTGCGGGAAAACGGCGGCAACGTCGCTCGCACCGCCCGCAGTCTCGGCATCAGCCGTCCGGCCCTCTACGACCGCTTCCGCAAGTACGACATCGACCCCCGCCAGCTGAAAAACCGTAGCCACTGATCCAGGCACCGTAACGAAATGCCAGTAACAGCCCCGGCCCTGGACCAGGTCCGGGGCTGTTTTTACAGGCCCCGTCGCCCCCCACCGACACCTGTCGGAAGGCACCGACACCGGCTGTCAGCCGTCAATACACTGTAATCGCTTGCCTTTTTTTATCCTCCCCCCGCCTGCCGCTTCCAGACTGTCGGGCACTCCGACACCAGACAAGCCAACAAATCACTCAACTTACTGGAATTACAGGTTTTTTAACAAGAGGCACGGTCGTTGCGAATCACCCAAGGCAAGCGAGATCCGTATGGAAAAACGGAAAGGATGCGCCATGCGCCCAATGATCATCAGCCTGCTTCTGCTTTTGCTGCCCACCCTCGCGGTGGCGGCGGAACGGAGCGATCCCGGCAGTTCCGGCATCGCCTCAGGCACAGGCGTGCTCGCCGCGCAGGTCGATGACGCCGGACTGAAAAACATTCGCGGCCGATTCCACCCGGTCACCATCCGGGAGAACGGCCCGGTCACAACAACCGCCGAAATCATCCT
>RFIO01000107.1 GCA_003695205.1 Deltaproteobacteria bacterium | reverse complement strand
TACATCTTTTCAAACAGTCGCGGAACACTTATGACCAGGGTCGGTTTGACCTCCTGCAGGTTGGTCGGCACGCTGTCGATGCTTTCGGCGTAGTTTATGGTTGCCCCCTGAATCAGCATGAAATAGTAACCGTCGACCCGTTCGAAGACATGGGACAGGGGGAGGAAGGAAAGGCAGGAATCTCCGGTGTCGATGGAAAAGGTTTCCGCCGCCGCTTCCACCGCGGAGAGAATGTTGTCGTGGGTGAGCATTGCTCCCTTGGGTGGACCTGTGGTTCCGGAGGTGTAGACGATGGAGGCCAGGTCCTCCCGGGCGACAGCTTGCATGCGGGCGTTGACGGCCTCCTCGTCGAAGCTGTCGGGCAAGAAATGGCGCAGGTCGAGAACCGGCTGCCGGTCGGCGGCACCTTCGATCAGGACGATATGCTCCAGGTCGGGCAGGTTGTCCAGCCGGGATTCAACCTTGCGCAGTTCCTCGAAGGTGCGGACAAAAACGACCCGGCTGCCCGAGTTGTCGAGGATGTAGGCGGCGGCTTCGGCCCCTTCGGTCTGGTAAATCGGTACGGTGACGGCACCGCAGGCCATGATTCCCAGATCGGCGAAGGCCCATTCGGGCCGATTGGGCGACATGATGGCGACCCGGTCCCCCGGGCGGATGTCGAGGGCCATCAGGCCGGCGGCGAACCGCCTTGCCTGTCGGGCCAGGTTGAGCCAGCCGATATCCTGCCAGCGTCCGTCGATCTTGGTGCGCATGGCCACCAGGCCGTGCCGGTCGGCGGCCAGATCCAGGATGGTCTGCGGAAGGTTGCGATGCATGGCCTCTCCTTTGGTTCGCGGGTTGCGGTCCTGCAACAAGTATAGCGGGCAAAATGGGGATTGCTGTTGACAGCCGCAAGTTGCGGTGGCATCAAGAGGGGCATGGTGCTCGGAATTACAGGCAATATTGCCAGTGGCAAAAGCCGGGTGGCGGCCCGCTTCGGCGAGCTGGGCGCGGCGGTGGTCAGCGCCGATCAGCTGGCGCGCGAGGCAGTCGCCCCGGGGACAGCGGCCCTTGCGGCCATCGTGCGCCGATTCGGTCAGGCGATTCTTCGGGACGACGGAAGCCTCGACCGCCAGAAACTCGGAGGGCTGGTCTTTGCCGATTCCGAGGCGCGCCGACAGCTCGAATCAATCACCCACCCGGCCATCGCCCGTCTTGCCGAAGAGCGCCTGATGCGCCTGCGCGGGACAAGGAAGCTGATCGTTTACGAAGCGCCGCTGCTTTTCGAAGCCGGGGCCGAGGGGCGGGTTGATCGCGTGCTGGTGGTGACGGCCGAAGAAGAGGTCCGGCTGGCGCGCCTGATGGATCGGGACGGGTTGGACCGCCGTGCCGCTCTGCAGCGCATCCGTGCCCAGCTGCCCCAGGAACAGAAGGCCGTCCGGGCGGACTACGTCATTGACAATTCAGGCGACTGGCAGGAATGCTGCCGACAGGTTGACGCGCTCTGGAGAGAGTTGACAGCCTCTGAATGAGTTCTTCACCTGGCCAGGAAGGCCGCGGTGCGGGCCAGGACGTCAGCCAGTTTCGGATTGCCGACCATGACAAGCACGTGCGGGACATCATCGCCGTAAAGGTGGATCTGTTTTTCGGAACTGCCGAGCAGCCGGAACAGTTTTTCGGCGCTGGCCGGGTCGACGGTTTCATCGCCGCGTGAGGCCAGAACCAGGCAGGGAAGGGTCAGTTCCCCCAGACGCGGGCGGATTTCCCCGATCAGGCGATGGATTTCAGCCACCCCGGCCAGGGGCCTGCGATCGTAGAAAAACGGGGCGATCTCGGGGTCTTTCGGGTGATGATGATAGGGACGCAGGTAGCGCAAAAGGTTGGCAAAGGGGGCCAGGCGGTGGCGCACCCGGAGGAACGGGGAGCAGAGGACCAGCCGCTCGAAATCGTCCCCTTCCAGGCAGGCCCGCAATAGCAGCAGTGAACCTGTACTCGACCCGATCCCGACCAGACGGTGGCCCCGGGCGCGCACAGCCTCCGCGGCCTGGCGAACCGCGGCCAGCCAGTCATCCCGGCCGGTAGCACGCAACTGTTCCGGACTGGATCCGTGGCCGGGCAGACGGACCCCCAGGCAGGCGAATCCCAGGTCGTTGAGGTGACGGCCGAGGTGGTGCATTTCCCAGGGGCTGGCGGTGAATCCATGCACCAGCAGGGCGCAGGTCGCCTCCCGGGGCGCCGGCAGCCAGAAGGGCATGTTTTCCTGGCGGTTGACCCCTTCCGCTTTGGCTCGCGCGTGTTCCCGGTCCAGATAGTTTGCCAGTTCATCCACCTGTCAGTCTCCTCGGCGACAGTCTAGCTGTTCGCTGCCGATTGTGCCAGCGGCATTGTGTGCCTGTCCCATGGACAAAAAAACGCCCCGGCCGCAGTAGGCCGGGGCGTTTTCGAATTCAACCTGAACAGCGTTCAGGAATGGTAGCCGAGCCGGGTGGACAGCTCCCGGGCGGCACTGGCAACCCGGGGGGCCACCTCTTTCTCGATCAGTTCCAGCGGCAGGCGCATGGACGGGCCGGAGATGCTGATAGCCCCGATAATACGGCGGGTGTAGTCACGGATCGGCGCGGCAATGCAGCGAACGCCCGGATCGAGCTCCTCGTTGTCGATGGCGTAGCCCTGTTCGGCCACCTTCTTCAGTTCGGCTATCAGTTTGGCACGGTCGGCAAAGGTGGTCGGCGTGTGGGCCTCAAGTTCGGCCGGCAGAGCCTCTTCGAGTTCTTCCTCCGACATGGCGGCAAGATGAACCTTGCCGGATGCGGTGCAGTAAGCCGGCAGCCTGGAGCCGACGCGGGAGACGACCCGAACGGTCTGGTCGGTTTCGACGACGTCCAGGTAGACGATGTGCCCTTCCTTGAAGATGGCAACGTAGGATGTCTCGCCCGTGTCCTGCGTCAGCCCTTCGAGAATCGGCTTGGCCTGGCGCAGCAGCCCCATCTGCTTGATGAAGGTCTGGCCGAGTTCCAGGGACTTCAGCCCGAGCCGGTAGTTCTCTGTCGCCTTGTTCTGTTCGATGTAACCACGCGACTCTAGGGTGGCGAGCAGGCGGAAGACGTTGTTCTTGTGCAGCTTCAGTCGTTTGGACAGCTCGGTGACCCCCAGTTCGTCGACATCGTCGTGAAACTGCTCGAGCAGGTCGAGGGCGTGCGAGACGGCCTGGATGATATATTCCGATTTGTCTTTTTTGGCCATGGTTCCTTAAATCCCCTCTCTGAAGAGTCGGCGGACAAGACCGTCCATCATAAAAAAAAACGCAGTCCTGTCAAGGGCCAAATTGCCTGTGCCCCGGGCGGGCGTTTTTGTTTGTCCTGTCCCGGACGAGCTGGATTCGACAGTTATGGCAAGATGGTAGAATGCTGTTTTATTTCTGTCAACCTAAACCGGGTAAGTTTTCCACATTCCTGGTGGTTATTTGTCTGGCTTCATTTGGCCAAGCAAATATGGTGCCGGGTCAGCATGTCACCCCGTCAAGAGGGGATTTCATGACTTCCCGAAGCAGGCTGGTGGCATAGCTGCCGCGTGGAAGAGCAAAGCAAAGCCGCAATCGGTTGCCGTTGACCTCGATATCGACCTTGTCGAGCGGAACCCGCAATGGCCGACGGTCCCCCTCGAGACTGAGTCCCCCGCCGGGCCGAAAATCGTCATTTGACAGCCCGAATTTGTCCAGAAGACTGTCTTCCAGCAGGGCTGTCTGGCCGGTGGGTGTCAACATCTTGCGACCAAAAAGAGGGCCGGTGGCGCTGATTTCAAACCGGTCGGCGCGTTGCTGCTCTGCTACAGGGTCTATGACCCGGAAACAGGCGCCGTTGTCATGCCGGCAGGCGATGTCCCCTGCCCAGACCCGTTCAATCGTTGCCAGGCGCATGGCCAGAATCCGGTCAAAAAGGCGGGACTGGAAGGCCGAAAGATAGAGACGCAGGCGTTGTTTCGGTATGCGAAACAGTGCTTCACGCTCCCCCCTGTCCTGAAGCAGGGCTTCGACCAGCGACCTTTCATCACGCATGCGTGGTGGCAGATGTCGCAGGCATCCGGCCAGGTCGCCACGGGCAAAAGCCTCGGCCGCCGCCCGCCAGTCCGGATGGCGAATGCGTTCGGCATCTCCGATGATGCTGGTCACGGCCTGATGCCATTGTCCCTTGAGCAGAGCCAGGCCGACCAGGTCGTTGTTGTTGAGGACACCGTAGCGCTGGGGGCCGAAAAAGTTCGGAACGCCGAGGTCCTGCAGCACGGCGAGGATATCCCCGGCCCTGGCTCCTGCATCGGCGTCAACGTCGCGGATGATGATTTCGAAACGGTTGCCGGCCAGATGTCCAGGGCGCAGTTTGTTGCCGTGCCGGGAGGCCTCGAGCAGGCGAATCCCGGGGTGTTTCAGGCGGTCGGCCACATCCGGGTCGGCATTGGCGAGGGAAAAGGTCTGGACGGTGATCGCGCGGGTGTCCTTGAGTCCGGCGTAGCCGATGTCGCGGGTGGGAATCCCGAAGGCATCCGCCAGAATCCGCACAACCTCCAGGGTGCCGAGGCCGGTCTTTTCCAGGCGCAGGTACAGATGGTCGCCCCGGCCGGAGGGAGGGTAGAGGGGAATTTCTTCGACCCTGAAATCTTCGGGGGTTTCGCGCACCCGGCCGCCAATGCCGGGCAGAGCCTCGGTCAGGTAGCCGGGGGCGGGAGCGGGTGCCGACATGTCATTCTCCCTGCTGCCGACGGGGACGGTTGCGCCGGTTTTCCCGTGCCAGCCAGCGCAGGCGGAATCCGGGTTCCAGCCCGGGCGGCTCCAGCATGTCGGGAGAAAGTTGCTTGGCGCGCCGGTAATGGAACAGGTAAATCGGTTGTCCGGCATCGAGAAAACGGCGCATGTATTTGCTGACCGGGTAGTCGCCCAGGTCGGTGGTAAAAGGGGAGGAAGACTGGGGCAGATAGCCCTCAACATCCGGCAGAATTTCAGCGACCATCTCGGCGTAGTCGCGAAAATCGGTCGCGAACCAGAAGTGAGCGCCGGGCGCGAGGTAGCAGCGCAGCAGTTCCAGGAAGGTTCGGCTGACCAGGCGCCGGCCGCGATGGCGCTTTTTCGGCCACGGATCGGGACAGTTGATATAGACCGCCTGCAGCCCTTCACGCGGCACAAAATGGTTCAGCAACCAGCGCGCCTCGGCACGCAAGACCCTGACGTTGGTCAGGCCCGCTTTTTCGACCCGGCTGCAGGTCTTGAGGCATCCCTTGTTGAAGATGTCGATGGCAACAAAGTTCCATTCCGGCCGGCGGGCGGCCTCCTGGACGATGAAGTCGCCGATGCCGCAGCCGATTTCCAGGGCGAGAGGGGCCGGGCGGGGGAAGAGTCCTGAAAGGCCCCCGCTTTTCAACTCGGGTTCGCGGGCGAAGATGGGCGACTCTATGAAGATCATGCGTTGGGTCATGGGGCCGCAACCTCTGGGAGAAAAGTCGGCGGAACCTTAGCACAGCGACGGACGAGGGGCAACGTCGGCTGGTTCAGGGATTGCTCTCGTTGGCTGTACCGGGAGACGGCTGGGAAAAGGCCGGGGCGGGTTGTGTCAATCCAGCGAGAAAGTCGACCAGGCTCGCGCGATCCGGTTCGGCGAGAAAGGTCAGGTCATGCGCGGGCTGATCGGGTTTCCGGAACATCAGGCTCAGCCGCTCGCGCGTCATGTGGCTGCCGACGCGGTCGAGTTCAGGCGCCAGGTGTCCGCCCTGCCCCTGGAGCAGGTGGCACCCCTTGCAGCCCAGGGCGTTGAGCAGGCCGCGCGCATTCGCTGTATCCGCCGCTGCCACGGCGGGAGAGGATGCCAGCAGGAGGGTAAGCAGACCGGTCAGGGCCAGAATTCGAATCATGCGTCATTCTCGCGAAGCTTGAGTTTCGGTCATCTTAGCCTGCCACCCCGGGGGGAGCAAGAGGAGGTGCCGATGTTTAAAGAAGTTGCCAGCGACGGGCGCTGGCGCTAGGCTGGGGAAGGCCCGTCGGGCCGATTTTCACTCAAGGAGATCCCCATGCTCATTGTCATGCACCACAGCGCCAGCCAGGAGCAGATCGATCGTGTCATCGCCGAAGTTGAGGCCATGGGGCTGCAGGCCGAGCCGATTCCCGGTTCGCTCAGAACTGCCATCGGCGTGTTAGGCAACCAGGGTTATGTCGATGACACCACCATCCGCAACCTGCCCGGCGTGCGAGAGACGATCCACGTCAGCAAACCCTACAAGCTGGTCTCGCGCGATTTTCATCCCCGGTCGACCGTTGTCACGGTCGGCAAGGCCCGCTTCGGTGACGGTTGCCCGCCGGTCATTATTGCCGGTCCCTGTTCCATCGAGAGCGAGGAGCAGATGCTGGCCGCGGCCGAGAAGGTCGCATCGGCCGGGGCCCACATGTTGCGCGGCGGCGCCTTCAAGCCGCGCACCGGGCCGCACAGCTTTCAGGGGTTGGGGATTGAAGGCCTGAAGTACCTGCGCCAGGCCGGTGAAGCTGTCGGGTTGCCGGTGGTAACCGAGGTGATGCGCATCGAACAGTTGCCGGTGGTGTGTGAACATGCCGACATGCTGCAGATCGGTGCCCGCAACATGCAGAACTTCGACCTGCTCAAGGAGGTCGGCCGCACCGGGCACCCGGTGCTGCTCAAACGCGGCATGAGCGCCACCATCGAGGAGTTTCTCGCCGCCGCCGAGTATCTGCTGGCCGAGGGGAACGACCGGGTGGTGCTGTGCGAGCGCGGCATTCGTACCTTCGAGCGCGCCACCCGCAATACTCTCGACCTGTCAGTCGTGCCGCTGATCCGGGAGATGAGTCATCTGCCGATCATCGTCGATCCGAGCCACGCTACCGGCAAGCGCGCCCTGGTGCCGGTCATGTCACGCGCGGCCGTGGTGGCCGGGGCCCACGGTCTGATGGTCGAGGTGCATCCCGATCCGGCAAAGGCCCTGTGCGACGGGGCCCAGAGCCTGGACGGGGATGGTTTTGCCGGCCTGGTTCAGTCGCTGCGGCGCCTTCAGGAAGCGCTCTGACGACCGGTCATTTCGATAAGTGTCAGTTCCGGACGGCAGTTCAGGCGCATCGGCAGGATGCTGCAACCGAGTCCGCGGGTGACATAAAGCGGGGTGTCGTTCAGACCGACCCGGTAGAGGCCGGAAACGAAGCGACCGCTGTAGCGCGGCAGGTAGAGGGGGGGCAAAAGTGGCACGCGCACCTGGCCTCCGTGAGTATGGCCGGACAGGACGAGATCGATCTCCGGCGGGAGCAGCCGGTGTTCGAAGGCCGGTACGTGCGACAGCAGCAGATTGAAACGCGACCGGTCGGCCCGGCCTGCGAGGCGTGTCAGGGAATCGGCGGCCGAAGGGTAGTCGAGGCCGAGCAGACGCAGGCCGGTTCCGACATCGGCCGTTTCGTTGATCAGCAGCCGTACGCCGCGAGACGCAAACTTTTGCCGCAGGTTTTCCCCCTCGAGCCGAGACCAGTATTCCCAGTTCCCCTGGACGGCAAAGGATGGTGCCAGCCCCTTGAGTTCGCCGAGAAAGTCCAGCACCTCGCCGATATTGCGCCGCTCCTCCAGGTAGTCGCCGGTAAACAGGATGACATCGGGTGCCAGCATGCGCACCCGGTCGATGATGTGCTGGTGAAAGGATTCAAGGCTGCCGATGTGCAGGTCGCTCAGCTGCACCAGGCGCAGTCTGAAGCCTGGCGGCAGGCGGTCGGTTTCCATGGCCAGGGTTTCGACAACGACCGAACCGGGTTCGAGCACAAGGGCGTCGGCGAGCACCAGCCCGCCGATGCCGGCAAGGCCGCCTTTGAGTAATCGCCTGCGCAGCCGTGATTTCGGTGCTCCGGGCCTGTTTTCTTTTTCCATCTCCGGCATGCAGCCTGTTCCCTCATCCACTTGTCAGCCGCTGGCAAGTCCGTTATAGTTGACCGGATTTGTCATTCTTTTTCAAGGAGAATTGCGTTCCATGGACCACAGTGTAGCTG
>RFIO01000106.1 GCA_003695205.1 Deltaproteobacteria bacterium | reverse complement strand
CCTCGGTCGGGCCGAGCCCACCGGTCACCAGGACCAGGTCGAATCGTTCAGCCAGATCGGCAAGTTCGTCGGCAATATCCCCCAGCCAGTCGCCGACGGTAACGACGCGGGACAGCCTCAGACCGATCGCGCCCAGCAGGCGGGCGATGTCCCGACTGTTGCTGTCGAGCAGTTCCCCCGAGAGCAGCTCGGTTCCGGTGGCCAGAACGGCAACCTTGATGTCGGAATCCTGCGGCATCGGGGATGACTCCTTCAACCGAACAGCAGCAGACAGAATCTCAGGGCAAGGGCGGCATAAAGGCCGGCGGCAACGTCATCGAGCACCACTCCGACGCCGTTTTTCATCTCGCGGTCGTACCAGCTGGCCGGTGGCAGCTTGGCAATGTCGAACAGGCGGAAGAAGACGAATCCGAGCAGGGCCGCGGTCCAGGAAAAAGGCAGCAGGGCGACGGTGACCAGGTAGCCGATCAGTTCGTCGATGACAATGCGGCCATCGTCGGCCTGCCCGTAATGCCTGCCGGCGGCATCGCTGGCCAGGCAGGCGACGACCAAAAGCAGCAGCCAGACCAGGGTGAAGGTCAGGCCGCCAAGGTGGCTGAGCAGCCAGAAGGCGGGGATGCCCGCAAGGGTGCCGACCGTCCCAGACGCCGCCGGGGCATAGCCCAGGCCGCCGTTGGCGGCCAGGTGCAGAACCCATACGGGTGTTTGCCGGTTCGAGGCTTCAGCCATTGTGTTTCTTCCTCCAGTTTTGGGCCGCCTGTTCAACCAGCCGGTAGACCTCGGCGATGGAGCGGCCGCTCTGGCGCGCCAGGCGTCGGCAGTCGTCGTATTCCGGGGTCAGGCGCATGTCGTTGCCCAGCTGCAGCACCTTGGCTCTGGCAGGCCCCAGCGGCGTTTCCAGTTCAATCTGGCGACGCGGCAGCTTGCAGCGCTGCTCGACGCGCCAGCGCAGCCCGGCGGTCAGACCCTCGCGCAGGACCAGGTCGCGCACGCGGGCAAAATCCTCCTCCCGCGCCAGGACCGTCAGGCCGGTCGCGGGCCTGTTTTTCTTCATCTGCAGCGGAGCAAAGGCGATGTCGAGAACTCCCGCCTCCAGCAAGGTCTCCTGCAGGTAGCCGAGCCATTCGGGGCTGGCGTCGTCGATGTGAGCGTTCACAACCACGACCCGGTCGACCTCGTAACGACCCTTGTCGCCTGTTTCTCCGAGAAAGCCGCGCAGCAGGTTTGGCCGGTCCGAAAGCTGCCAGCCGCCGACCCCGTAGCCGGTCTTTTCCAGGCGCATGTCGGGACAATTGCCCGGTTCGCCCAGGGCGGTAACCAGGGCTGCGCCAGTCGGCGTGACAAGTTCTTTCTCGCAGGCGGCATCGGTGAGCGGCCACCCTTCCAGCAGGGCCGCTGTGGCCGGTGCCGGCAGAGGCATGGGGCCGTGGTCGGTCTGGACAAACCCGCGGCTTATGGGGACGGGGCCGCAGACCAGCCGGTCGATGCCGAGCCGGAAGAGGCCGAGGCTGGTGCCGACAATATCGATGATGGCGTCGACGGCGCCGACTTCATGGAAATGGACCCTGTCGACCGGAACTCCATGTACCCGGGCCTCGGCTTCCGCCAGCCGTCTGAATACATCTCTGGCAGCTTGCCTGACCTGGTCCGGCAGTTCGGCCCGCTCGACCAGGCCGAGGATGTCAGGGAGGTGGCGGTGCGCCTGCTCCTTTTTGGCGAGCACGCGGACGCGCGTGCCGCAGATGCCACCTCGTTGTTCCGAAGCACATTGCAGCTGCCAGCCCGGCAGTTCCAGGGCGGCAAGATCTCGTTCCAGCAGCTGGATATCAAGACCGAGATCGACCAGCAGCCCCAGGAACATATCGCCCGAGACGCCGGAGAAGGGGTCGAGCCAGAGGGTTTTCATCGGGCGCGCCCCTGCAGGATACGGTGGGCGGCAAAGGCGGCACCGAAGCCGTTGTCGATGTTGACCACGGTGACGCCACCGGCGCAGGAGTTGAGCATCCCGAGAAGCGCTGCGATACCTCCGAAGGCGGCGCCGTAGCCGACCGAAGTCGGTACGGCGATCACCGGAACGGAGACCAGCCCGCCGACGACCGAGGGGAGCGCCCCCTCCATGCCGGCGACAACGATGATGACGTCAGCGCTGCGCAGCGTGTCCCCCCGGCTCAGAAGGCGGTGGATGCCGGCGACGCCGACATCGGTCAGCTCCTCAACCCGGTGACCGAACATGCGCGCGGTCACCGCGGCTTCGCGTGCCACGGGCAAGTCGGAGGTGCCGGCGCAGGCGACCAGCAGGGTCCCTTCACAGGCTTCGGGCGTTTTGGCCGTGAGGCAGAAGGTGCCGGCCAGGGGATCGAATTCTCCGCCCGGGAATCGGTCGAGCAGTGCCTGCCCCTTGTCGGAGTCCAGGCGGGTGGCCAGAACGTTTGATCCCCGTGCCGCCATGGTCGCGATGATGGCCTGCAGCTGTTCGATGGTTTTGCCGGCGCCGAAGATGACCTCCGGAGCCCCCTGGCGCAGGCTGCGATGGTGGTCGACGTGCGCGATACCGATGTCCTCAAAGGGGAGGGTGCGCAGCCGGCCGATGACATCCGCTTCGTCCACCTCGCCGTTGCGGAAAGCCTGCAGCAGCTTCTTCAGTTCATCAGGATTCATGACGCTCAGTATCAAAAGTTATTAACAGGCACAAAAACGAAAAATAGCACGCCTGCCTGCGGTTGCAAACAGGTGCGGCCATTGTTTCAGAGACCCAACTGGTCGGCGATCTCCTGCATGGCCGCGAGACTGAGGTCGCAGAATTCCGCCAGGGGAATGCCGATCTGTTCGCATTCTGCGATGATCTCCCGGTTGGCACCGGCGGCAAAGGCCTTTTCCTTGTAGCGTTTGCGTACCGACTTGGGCTTGACGCTGGCCAGTTTCTTGTCCGGGTAGACCAGGGCGGTTGCCGTGACCAGGCCGGTGATGGTCTCGCCCGCTGCCAGGGCGTGCTGAAAAGGGGTGCTGCGACGGTCCGGGTGAGCCTGTTCGTTGTGCAGGCGGATCGCCTCGATGATCTCTGAATCGATGCCCAGTTCGGCCAGAATTCGCACAGTTTCGTGGGTATGGCGTGACAGGTCGTCGGCAGTCTGCTCGACGTCCAGGTCGTGCAGCAGACCGGCAAGGCCCCACTTCTCCTCATCCTCGCCGAGACGGCGGGCCAGGGCACGCAGGACGGCTTCACTCGCCAGACAGTGCTTGATCAGGTTGGGGGCCTTGACGTGGCGGTGCAGCAGCTCAAGGGCCTGGACGCGATCGATTCCATAGGGCATGGCAAACTCCTCCTGTGGCGGAATGAGGCTGCAGTATAACAGATCGGGGTGTGGGTGCGGGAGATGTCAGCAGGGCTCGGATATGACCTTGAGCTTTGGTTTGCCGCCGGACGGGGGCTGTCCGACCACCCGGTTGCGTCCCTGTTCCTTGGCGCTGTAGAGGGCCTGGTCGGCGAGATTGACCAGTTCGAGGTCGGTTTCCCCCTGGTCGGGCCAGGTGGCGCAACCCAGCGAAATGGTGACGGGCAGCAGCTGGCCGTCGGAGATGAGGACCGGTTCGTCGGCCACTTGGGCGCGGATGCGCTCGGCGAGAACGAGAGCGCCCTGATGGGGCTCGGGGGTGATGATGACGAATTCCTCGCCGCCGTAGCGGGCGAGAAAATCCATGGTACGGATATGGCGGCCGACCCGCGCGGCAACCTCGCGCAGTACCTCGTCGCCGACCAGGTGGCCGTAGGTGTCATTGACTTTCTTGAAGTGGTCGATGTCCATCATCAGGATCGACAGCGGGCTTTGCCGGCGCCGCGCGCGGTCAAATTCCGCCTGCAGCCGGTGATGAAATTCGCGCCGGTTGTAGAGCCCGGTCAGGCCATCGCGCATGGCCATATCGTGCAGAACCTCCTGGCTGCGTTCGAGGTTGCCGGCCATGGTGTTGAAGACCTCGGCCAGGCTGCCGAATTCATCGTCCAAAGGCAGGTTGATGCGGGTTTTGAGGTCTCCCTGGCCCAAGCGGTAGGCATGTCTGCGCAAGGCCGCCAGGGGACGGACGACCGCGCGGGTGAGGAGGACGGTGGTGACGATGCCGATCAGCAGCGCCAGGCCGCATGTCAGCGCTGTGCCCAGAAGCATCGAACGCTGGCGGGCACGGGTTTTGTCAACCCCGGCTTCAACCAGGTGGAAGGATTCGCGCTCAAGCTGATCGAGCAGGGCGATGGTGCGGGCCATCTGGGCATCGAACTCGCGCATGGCATTTTCGGCGGCCGGCGTACGGATGTTTTCTATCGCGAAAATCGCGTGGGCCAGCGAGCGGCTCTTGCGCCAGTTCTCGGCCGCCAGTTCGACCAGGAAGAGGGCTTCGTCGTTTGTGCGCTGGGAAGTGCGGATTTTGAAAAGGGCTTCGTCGATGCGGCTGGAGAAGTTGTCGAAGGTGACCCGTTCGCCGGCGTTGCCGCTGATCAGGTAGTCGTTGGGCGGCATTTTCGCGAGCAGCAGCAGGCTTTTGAGGTTGGTGATCCGCGGCAGGTCGATCAGGGTGCGTTCGACCATGTCGTCGAGGTTTTCCGAGACCCTGCCGAGGGTGTAGTAGGCTCCGCTCCCCAGCAGCAGCAGCGGAATGAACAGGAGCAACAGGCAGAGGTAGAGCTTGGTGCGGACGCGTACCGGCCGACCGGGCATGGCGATCTCCGAAAAAGAATGGTCATCCCCGCCGGGTTCTCCGGCGGCACCTGCCCTCTTATCGGCCGCGGGCTGGTTTTCCTTAAGCGATAGTCAAGCCCAAAAGGCATGCTCAGTGGTTGTGCCGCCGCAACGGGATGACGCTGGCTTTCTGCTGGCCAGCCTCCCGTTCGGCAAGAACCTTGTCCGGATTGTTGAAGACATCATGGAAGGCCTGGAAGTGGTCCCAGAAGATCTCGACCATGCGATTCATGCGCGTCACCGGGTCCTTGCAGGGGGCCAGGGCTGCGTCGATGCGAAACTGCAGGCCTTCGGCCCTGCGACGGTACTCTTCGGGGAAACTGGCGATGGTGCGTTCGATCAGTTCACGGCTGGCGCGCTCAAACGCTTCTCCATCACTGTCTGCCAGTTCGGTCAGGTGTTCAATAATGCCGCGTGTGTCATCGATGTCGGGCAGCATGTCGGCCTCCTCCGCCCTTCGGGGGCTGTCTCCTGATAGCATTTTTCAATTTATCCGCTCATCCGGCTGTCCGTGAAACGTGGTGACAGGTGGCGGTCGGACAGTTCCTTCAGCAGTTCTTCCTTGTCGGGGCTGGCGGTTGCAACTTCGGCATGCAACAGCAGAGGGTCGGCCAGTGGTGTCGGGTAAGGTTGCCAACCTGACCAGCGATCTCCTTTGCCGAAGCGCCGCAGCAAATGCACCGGACCCTCCGGGTCGGGGACCAGTTCCAGACGCAGCATCAACGGCAGCAACTCCCCCCTGCAATGGAGGCTGATTTGATCCGCAGGCCCCTCATCTCCCAGCAACAGGCGAGCACCCAGCTCCCCACCAAGCAGAATGCCGGCATCGGCCGCCTGGCGATCGATCGTGTCGGCCAGGCGCCGAAGGTCGGAGTGACCGCTCCAGCGGCAGCGTTGCAGTTCCAGGGCCTCGCGCAACCGGTCACCATAGCCGAGCTCCCAGCGCAGAAAGAGTTCGCGGATGCCGGTGACCCGGCGGTTTTCATCTTCGCCGGCAAGGTAGCCCCGGCGGGCGAGGTCCTTTAGAACCGGACCGACGGCCCCGAGGGCGATCCCGGCTTCCCCGGCGAGGTCCCGGTAGGTCCACGCGGCCGCTTCGGGACGGCGCAGCAGCAGGCTGACAAGCTTCAGGCCGGCGACCTGGAAAGCCCGGCCGGCACGGGGCTGGCGTTCCGGCCGGCGGCGCCCGCTTACTTCGATGTAGAGCGGTGGCTGACGCAGGTGGGCATTGCCGGCGCTGTCGATGTAGTCGATTCCCGAGCGTCTCAGCTTTTCAGCCACCCGGTCGGGAAGATAGTCGGTCAGAAGCAGTGTTCTGTCTTCCGGCCGCCCTCGCAGATGGTGGATGGCCGTTTCCGCGCTCGATTCGGTCAGGCGCAGCCGGGTCAGGATGCGGTAGTCGAGGCGACCCCAGGGGCCCTGCAGTTTCAACCTGCCCGCGCTCTCGCCGGTAGGCTCAGGGGCAAATTCGGCTCGGCAGCCGTCCAGCGACTGCAGGTTGCGCAGGCATTGTTCCAGGGTCTGTCGTTCGTTTTCAGTCAGCTTGATGCCCATGGCGGATCGTTCCTGGT
>RFIO01000105.1 GCA_003695205.1 Deltaproteobacteria bacterium | reverse complement strand
GTCTGACATGGGCATGGGTGGTTTCCTCCAGAGTTTTTAAAGTCTTCGTGGCCGCCAAGCCGCCAAGCCGCCAAAAAATGTAGGTGCTTTCAAGATTCTCCTGGCGTCTTGGCGTCCTGGCGGCATGGATTTTACAGTTCAATCCGTCTCGTTTCTTTCACCGTATTGAGCACCACCTGGGTGCGGCTGGAGCGCACGCCGCTGATGGTCAGCAGCTTGTCACGGATAACCTCGCCCAGCTGTTTCGGGTCGGCGGCGCGAATTTTCAGCAGGTAGCCGTCTTCTCCGGCAACCTGGTGTACCTCCTGAACGCCCGGGACCTCGGCCAGTTGTTTTTCCAGGGTGCCGTTGCCGCTTTTGCGGTCGATCTCCACCTGGACGAATGCGGCCAGCCCCTGGCCGAAGGGGACCGGGTTCAGCCGGACCTCGTAGCCCTCGATGATGCCCTTCTCCTCCAGCTTGCGGATGCGCTCCAGCACCGCAGAGGGCGCCATGCCGACCTGCCTGGCTACCTCGGCGTTGGGGATTCGGGCTTTTTTCTGAAGAATATTCAGAATCTGGAAGTCAACATCGTCGATTGTTCTGTTAATATCAATCATGGCTGAATAATATTCATTGATAACTGCTTGTGTCAACAATAAAGGCGCACTTTGGCTTGCCCGCGCCGGATCTGCCGGCTAGTCTGATATTTTAAACCTCAAATCCCGGAACCATTCATGATCGCCCTGCGCCTGTTTCTCAGTTTCGGCTTCGGCTACTTTCTTTCCTACCTTTACCGGACGGTCAACGCCATCATCGCGCCCGACCTTGTTCGCGACCTGGGCCTTTTGCCGGCCAGCCTCGGTTTTCTCACCTCGGCCTATTTTCTCACCTTCGCCCTGTTTCAGCTTCCGCTGGGACTGTTGCTTGACCGCTTTGGCCCCCGCAGGGTCGAAAGCCTGCTGTTGCTGCTGGCTGCCGCCGGGGCGCTGCTGTTCGCCCGGGCCGAGTCGCTCACCGGGCTGGTGCTGGCGCGCGGTCTGATCGGTATCGGCGTATCCGCCTGCCTGATGGCCGCCTTCAAGGCCTTTGTCCTTTGGTTTCCGCCCGAGCGACTGCCGCTCGCAAATGGTGTGCAGATGGTTTCCGGCGGTCTGGGAGCCCTGGCGGCCACGGTGCCGGTGCAGGCCGCGCTGCGGCTGACCGACTGGCGCGGGGTTTTTCTGGTTCTGGCGGGGCTGACCCTGCTGGCGGCGCTGGTCATCTGGCTGGTGGTGCCGGAAAAAGGGGCGAGCGCGACCGGGGAATCCTTCGCCGACCAGCTTGCCGGCCTGAAGCGGATCTTCACCAGCCGGCCCTTCTGGCGCCTGGCCCCATGGGCGGTAACGTCTCAGGCCTCCTACCTGTCCCTCTACGGCCTCTGGTCAGGCCCCTGGCTGCGGGATGTCGCCTGGCTCGACCGGGATGCGGTGGCGCAGGTCCTGTTTGTCGTATCGCTGGCGATGATGGCGGGCTACTTCGTCTTTGGCAGCCTTGCCGGCCGGCTTGTCCGTCGCGGAATCAGCCTGCAGACCACCACCGCGGCCGGCCTGCTGCTGTTCGCCGCGGTTCAGTTTGTGCTGCTGTTCGGCGGCCCGGGAACAGGGCCGCTGCTCTGGGTGCTGTTCGGCTTTTTCGGCACCACGGGCATCCTTCCCTATGCCGTGCTGGCGGGGATGTTCCCCGGTCAGCTGTCGGGGCGGGCCTCGACGGCCCTGAACCTGATGGTTTTCGTCGCCGCCTTCAGCGCCCAGTGGGCGGTCGGTTGGATGGTGGGACTGTATGGC
>RFIO01000104.1 GCA_003695205.1 Deltaproteobacteria bacterium | reverse complement strand
GACCTTCATGGACCGGACCTGGCCGTTGTCCTGAAGTGCCTTGACCTTCTGCAGGTTGGGGTACCAGACCCTGCGGGTCTTGTTGTGGGCGTGGCTGACGTTATTGCCGGTTGTCGGCTTCTTTCCGCAGACTTCGCAAACCTTGGCCATGGTCGGTTACCTCCTCGAAAATCAGAACGCAATCTTCTAGCACGACTTTCGGTCGATTGCAACCCCTTTTCACCCGGATTTCCCGGTTTTTTGCGCGAGGCCGAGCTGCCGGAGAAGGCTGAGAGCCGCCAGGGCTTCCCCGGTCATGCCCAGACCAGGATAGAGAAGGTGCCCAGCCGCAACGTGCACGCCGCCGCGCAGAACATTCCGGCCCTGAAGCCCAAGGGGGCCGGCATTCGGAAAGAAGGGAAGTGCTGTTTCCTGCAGAACCGGCGTGTAGTCGCCAAAGGGGAAGAGACTGTCGGTCTGTGATCGCAGTTCCACGATTTCGCTCAGCCCGAACCCGGTACGCAGGCGTATCGCGGTTTTGTTGTCATCACGGCCGATGACGACCTGAACGGGGCCCGCGCTACCGGCGAGAAGTATCCTGGGTGCCAGAATCCGGCTGACCCCGTCATTCAGGCCGGCAAGATGCCAGAGCGCGGGGCGGGGATATTGCAGGGCGGAGGCTGGCAGCCCGTCAATGATCCAGCCCGGGGCCCCGGCCAATGCCACTGATTCGGCGTGGGCCACGGTTTCGCCGAGGCAGATGCGGAACCCCTTGCGTTCCGAGTGAATCGCGGTCAGGTCAAAGGCGCTGTGGCTGTCTGCTCCAGCATCCATCAGCCTGCGTGACAGCAGGCCTTCCAGGACAGTCGGAGCGATCTGATGCCCATCAAGCAATTGGCTGAGAGCCAGGGCTGCCGTGTTGGTGTCGAGAATGTTGGGTTCCCTGAGGCAGGCCGTTGCCGCCAGGTCTGCAAGCAGGCTTGAACCGATCTCATCCAGCCCGGCCGACTTGAGGCGTCTGTCGAAGCCCTGTTGATTGCGAGTCGGCAGGCCCCGGCTCAGGCAGGCGATCTTCCAGCGCAGGCGGCTGACCGGGGCTGGTGCCGGTACCTGTTGTCGATCCATGACAAGCTGTTGCAGCTGGCGTCCGTGTTCAGCCAGTGCCTCGATCGATTTTTCCAGCGCCGAAGCCCGTTCGGGTAATTCCCGGCGCAGCTCATCGCGCAATGTGGTTTCACCGTGAAACTGGATGCAGAGGTCATCCCTGCGAAACTGGACCGGCAGGGCCGGGATCAGGCAGGTGCGGGCATCGACCCTGTCGAGCAGGTGTTCGCACAGGGGCGATGAAAACCAGAACAGGTCGCTCGGCCAGCCGAAGCCGGTCAGGTGCAATACCCTGAGTCCGGCGCGTGCCGCAAGGATCGCGGCGATACGTCCCCCGGGCGCGTCGCCGACCAGGGCGAGATCGTAGTGCTGCCCCTTCATGCCCGATCCACTTCCGGCAGCGCCTCTTCCGAGAAAAGTTCCAGCCCTTCGCGGGTGAGGAGGGCGGCGGTGACCCCCATCCCGGCGACGAGGTGGTTGTCGACCCAGACAGACCCCGGACCGCAGGAGGGGCTGCGTTCCTTGAGCAGGGCCGTACGGCAACCGCACAGCCTGGCGATACGGAGCGTCTCCCTGGCGCCACGGACAAAGGCTTCGCTGACATCCTGACCGTTTCGGTCAACCAGTGTATGATGTCCGGCGAGAACAGACGTGCCATCCCCCGATTTGAACCGACAGGCCGGCCTGGGAGTAGGAAGACCGGCCAGCTGTTCCGGACAGACGGGGACGGCTCGAAGGTTATGGCGTCTGATCAGGTCAATAACCTTCGCATTCGGTTTGCTGCCGCCGTCGTAGCGGCAGGCCACACCGAGCAGGCAGGCACTGACGAGGATGCTGTCGCCCGCGTGCAGCATGCTGAGTCAGCCTTCCAGCGGCGGGTTGACCAGGGCGGACTCTTCAGGTGGCAGGGGTGGGTCGATAATGACCCGACGCCCGTCGATGCGCAGGCGGCCCTGGGCGAAAAGCTCGATGGCGCGCGGGTAGATGCGGTGTTCCTGTTCTAGAATTCTGCGCGACAGGCTTTCCTCGGTGTCGTCCTGCAGGACAGGAACCACTGCCTGGAGGATGATGGGGCCTGTATCGACGCCGCTGTCGACGAAGTGAACAGTGCAACCGGCGAAACGTGCCCCGTATTCGAGGGCCTTTTTCTGGACATGCAGTCCGGGGAATGCGGGCAGAAGAGCTGGATGAATGTTCATGATTCTGCCCGGATAGGCTTGCAGAAATATGTCGGTGATCAGGCGCATGAAGCCGGCGAGTACCACCAGCTCGACCCCGGCGCTTTGCAACGCCGCAACGACGGCCCGGTCGAAATCCTCCCGGTTGTCGAACTCGCGGTGGTCGATACAGCAGGTGGGGAGGCCGGCCCTCGCCGCACGTTCCAGAGCCCCGGCTCCGGGATTGTTGCTCAGGACCAGGACGATTTCAACCGGCAGGCTGCCATCGAGACAGCGGTCGATAATGGCCTGCAGGTTGGTGCCGCCGCCGGATGCCAGAACGCCGATTTTCAGTTTGCCGGACATGGGATCAGATACCCTCGAGGACAACCTGCTGTTCGTCTTCGCCACATGCCGTCACTTCGCCGATTTCCCAGGCGGTTTCTCCCAGGCCGCGCAGCCGGTCCAGCATGTCGGATACCGCATCGGCCGGAACGATCAGGGCCATGCCGACGCCGTAGTTGAAGGCGCGGTACATCTCCATGACCGGAATGTTGCCCCCCTGGCGCAGCAGTTCGAAAATGGCCGGTTTGGGCCAGGACGTGGTGTCGATGACAACGCGGCAGTGCCGCGGCAGTACGCGCGGAATGTTTTCGAGCAGACCGCCGCCGGTGATGTGGGCCATGCCCTTTATGGTGAAGTCGCGCAAAAGGTTCTGAATCGAGCGCACGTAGATGCGGGTCGGCTCCAGAAGCTCCTCACCGAGCGGTCGGTCCAGTCCCTCGGGTGTCTCCGCCGGGTCGAGGCCGAGAACCTCGAAACAGACCTTGCGCGCCAGGGAGTAGCCGTTGGAATGCAGGCCCGTCGAGCCGATGCCGATAACCCGGTCGCCGACGGTGATGGTGGCGCCGTCTATGATGCTGTCGTTGTCAACCACACCGACGGTGAAGCCGGCGAGGTCGTATTCGCCCTCGGCGTACATGCCGGGCATTTCCGCCGTCTCGCCGCCGATGAGGGCGCAGCCGGCCTGGACGCAGCCTTCGGAAATGCCCGAAACGATGCTGGCCGCCTTCTCAGGCGCCAGTTTGCCGGTGGCAAGATAGTCGAGGAAGAAGAGCGGTTCGGCGCCCTGGACCACAATGTCGTTGACGCACATGGCCACCAGGTCGATGCCGACAGTGTCATGGCGGTCGAGCATGAAGGCCAGCTTCAGCTTGGTGCCGACTCCGTCGGTTGAGGAAACCAGCACCGGGTTGCGGTACTTGTCGGCATGGAACGAAAAGAGGCCGCCGAAGCCGCCGATATCGGTCAGCACCTCGGGGCGGCTGGCCTTTTTCACCATCGGCTTGATCAGGTCGACAAAACGGTTGCCGGCGTCAATGTCGACACCGGCATCCCTGTAGGTCAATTCTTTGCGGTTGGACAAGGTGACTCTCCTAAAG
>RFIO01000103.1 GCA_003695205.1 Deltaproteobacteria bacterium | reverse complement strand
CCCCCGTTGTGTCCGACCTGAATGCCTGCCGGTCAGCCCGCCTGCTGGTAGGACTTCGGCATCATCTGCCCGCTCTGCAGCATGTCATCGTGCGGTGGCACTCCGTGTTCCGCCCGGTAGGCCTTGCGCCGGCATTCATCCATCTTCTCCCCCTTGCAGTAGGTCTTGATGAAACCCCGGCAGGCCATGTCGAGGGTATCCTGGTATTTCTGGAAAAAACCGCATGTCGCCAACAACTCGCATTCCTGCATGATTCGCCTCCCTGGACCGGCCTTCGCCGGTGCTTTTGCCCTGAAAACACAAACAAATTCTCGAGACGCATTCTACGGAAAAACACGAGGGAACGCCAGATAAAATTTGCCAAGCCTCATTGGCGACGACTTTGACTCACCCTTCCCGCACCCCGAGCTTGCGCAGAATAGTGATCATCGGACACCAGTTGGTAAAGGCACTCTGGAACAGGTTCAGCCCGACAAAGGCGGTGAACCAGAGCCAGTTGGGGTTATGCAGGTGCGCCAGCAAAACACTCAGCATAACGAAAAAACCGGCGATCATTCTCAGGTAGCGATTGATGGTCATGGCAGTGTCTCCCTTCTCGATTCCTGTTAACGAGGCACCAGTCGGAAGCCACCGGCCGGAACCTTTTACATTCAGAAAATTATATATATCTTTGTTGTTATCAAGTCAATCCCCGCAAGGCCCCCTGTCCTGTTTTGCCCGATGTTAAATGTTGTTCCGTCTGCCTAAACCTTCGAAATAATAGGAATTTCAATTGAAATAAAACAGGGTTTGTCCTACCATTGCAGGTTCCAGACACGCTGTACCGCTTTTGCATATCGCCCAAAGGAGGTTTGTCCATGAAGAGACTGCTGTGCACCCTGGTAGCATTGGGCCTGCTCATCGGCCTGGTGGCCGCCCCGGCCCTGGCCGCAGGCAAGAAGGACCCGCTCGCGGCCTGGAAGCCCAAGTTCGACCCCTCCGGGGCGGAGTACACCTACATCCTCTCGAACATTTCCCACCCGGTCATCGAGGGGATCGCCGCCGGCTACCGCATCCGCGACGCCGTCTGGGAAAAATCCAAGGGCCGGCTCTACGTCGATTTCCGCCCGCTGGCGCAGCTCGGCGGCGAAAAGGACGTCATTGCCAAGCTCAAGCTTGGCGCTGTTCAGGGGATGATGAGCTCGTCGGTCGCCGCGGCCAACGTCGCCGACCGCCTCGGCATCGTCAATCTTCCCTACGTGGTCGATACCTTCGACAAGCTCGACCAGTTCCGCAACGACCCGGAACTCTGGGTCCCCTTCGCCAACAGCGCCCTGAGCAAGGGGATCATGGTCGCAGACATCACCGGCTACGGCACCTACGGCTGGGCAACCACCACCCCGGTGCGCAATCTCGAGGACGCCAAAAAGATCAACTTCCGTATCGCCCAGGCGCCGGTCAACGCCGACACCTACAAGGCCTGGGGCCTGAAATTCACCGTCATGCCCTGGCCGGACGTACCCCAGGCACTGCAGACCGGCGTCATCAACGGCCTGGACCACACAGCCATCGTCTGCAACATCACCAAGAAATTCACCATCGCCAAGTCCTTCACCCAGCTTGATTACGCCCAGGGGCTGTTCATCCACCTGATCAACAAGCGCTGGTTCGACAGGCTGCCCAAGGACCTGCAGGAGATTCTGCTGACCACCATCCAGGAAGAAAGCGCCCGCACCCGCGAGCTGACCCGCAAACAGCAGGAAGAGCAGATTG
>RFIO01000102.1 GCA_003695205.1 Deltaproteobacteria bacterium | reverse complement strand
GGCCTGGGCTTTGGCGAGGTCAAGCAGGAGCTGTTCGAAAAGATTCGCGACACCTTTGCCCCCTACGCCGAAAAGCGCAGGGAACTGCTCGACAATCCCGACAGCATCAGGGAGGCGCTCAGGCAGGGGGCCGAAAAGGCCAGGTACGTGGCGACCAGAACCATGCGCAAGGTGCGCAAGAAATCGGGCCTGGTCTACTGAGTCATTCCCTGTGGTAAAATAGTTCTCGTCGACGCTGAAGGTCACGTCGGCATGTTTCCCCCCTCAAACCGAAGGAGGAGCGCCATGACCACCGACGTCGAACGCCGCTATTTTTGCAACTGCACCGGCAAACCGATCGAGCTGATCCCGGTCGAGACCGAGGAGGAAGAGGTTTTCGACCTGATCTGCCAGCGATGCGGTGCCAGCCCCTCATCTGACCCGAAACACACCATCAGCTACCAGGATGTCGTCTACGACGACTGAACGTCTCCCGCGCGAACGAACAGGACAAAGGCCATGGCCGGCCTCCTGCTCGACTCGCGCATGGCAAAGTGGATGGTGTCCAGGGTCCAGCCCCGTCCGACCCAGGTATTGATAATCTCCTCGAGGGTCTCGTCCGTCACCGTGGTCGTTTCAACGACCTTGTAATTCGGTTGCTGCATGGCGACTCCCAGTCTTCACCTTCCCGGCCACCGGCAGGGCGGTCCGTATGCGCCCGAGCATAGCACGGTGCCGCTGCAGGGCAACCGAAATTCAACTTCCTGCCGGGACGCGGGCCGGACCATACCCTTCTTCTAACGTTTTCCCAGAAAAGATAAAACACGGTCTCGCGAATCTGCCCAGTTCCGGGCAATCTCAAGACAAAACCGTATACGCTATTCGTTTTTTCCTGCGAAACAAAAGTTTTTGAGAAAAAATCCTATTGACACAAATTTAGAACACCGTATTATGTCCGGAAATTTTTTACCCAAGAACGGTGATTTTTTACCATACACTTTTGGTAAATAATCCACACACCTTGGTATCGTTTCATGATAGTCGCGGTCGCCGGTTGGATGGCGCGCCCCGTCGGCCGCGTATCGAGGAGAGAACGTCAACATCTGCAAGGAGGAGAATTCATCATGGGACACGGACCCGCCGTCAAGCTGGGCAAGGATAACGCGTCCGGCTACAAGACCCGACTGGGCATCATCATGTTCATCGTCTACACCCTCAGCTACGCCGTCTTCGTCGGTATCAACGCGGTCAAACCGTCGCTGATGCAGACCATTGTCGCAGGGCAGACCCTGGCCGTCCTTTACGGCTTTTTCCTGATTGTCTTCGCCCTTGTTCTGGCCGTCATCTACAACCGTATGTGCAACGCGGCCGAAGCCCGCCTGAATCGCTGAGGAGGAGACCATGATTTACGCGCAGTCACCGCTGGCCATCGGACTGTTCATCACCTTTGTCCTCTTCGTGCTCGGGTTGTCCTTCTACCTGGCCCGCCGCACCACGTCAGCCGCCGGCTACTATGCCGCCGGCGGCCAGATTCACTGGTTCACCAACGGCATCGCCTTCGCCGGCGATTACCTGTCCGCCGCCTCGTTTCTCGGCATCTGCGGCATGATCGCCACCGCCGGCTACGACGGCTGGATGTATTCCATCGGCTACCTCGCCGGCTGGATGGTCGCCCTGTTCCTGGTGGCCGAGCCGATGAAACGCCTCGGCAAGTACACCTTCACCGACGCCCTTGACTCCAAGTTCAACTCCAAGGGCATCCAGCTGATGGCCGCCATCTCGACCCTGGCGATCTCGGTCTTCTACCTGATCCCGCAGATGGTCGGTGCCGGTGTGCTGGTCCAGCCGCTGCTCGGTATGCCCCACTGGGTCGGCGTGGTCATCGTCGGCATCGTCGTGACCATCATCGTCGCCACCGCCGGCATGGCCTCGACCACCTACGTGCAGTTCTTCAAGGGGGCCCTGTTGCTGGTTTTCACCACCATCGTCGTGGTCGGCGTGCTGACCCGTGGCCTGACTACCCAGCCGGATGCCGGAGGGCGCAAGGCCTACCACCAGTTCCAGAACCTGCAGGCCAGCGTCGATGAATCCGGCACCCTGAGCGTGCCCGGCTATGCCCCGGTGGCCAACTGGCAGCAGACCCCCTACGGCAAGGCCGGCTTCGTCAAGCTGACCAAAGGGGATGAATCAAGCGTCTGGAGAGTCCTGCAGACGCCGGAAGGGATCGAACTGGAAGAAGCCCTCACCATGACCAAGCTGCCTGACGGCACCAAGCTCTACAACGGCGCCGACAAGCACGCCGGCAAGTTTTTCCCGGTCGGCCATATCAAAGAGTTGAAGGTTGACGGCAAGGCGGTGGCAGAAACCGGTCCCGTCGGCCCCCTCGCCTACCTGTCCGCCCTGAAGGATTCGACGATTGTGCTCTGGGGCAAGGCCTACGTCAAGGAAGGGGATGTTACCACCACCGTCTTCTACCAGAAGCCTACCCCCGGTGCCCGCATGCTTCGCCCCGGTCTGAAGTTCAAGGTCGACAACGCCACCGGCACCCAGAAGTTCAACTTCATCTCGCTGATGCTGGCGCTGTTCTGCGGCACCGCCGCCCTGCCCCACATCCTGATCCGCTACTACACGGTGCCGAGCCAGGCCGCGGCGCGCAAGTCAACCATCGTCGGCATCGCCGCCATCGGCTTTTTCTACGTTCTGACCCTGTTCATGGGCATCGGCGCCATGACCAACGGCGTCATCAACCTGACCGACAACAACATGAGCGCGCCTCTGCTGGCGCTGTCCTTCGGCGTGGTGCTGTTCGCGATCATCTCGTCCATTGCCTTTTCGACGGTACTCGGTACTGTCTCGGGCCTGATCGTCGCCTCGTCGGGAGCCATCGCCCACGATCTGATGGACAACTTCCTCGGCATGAAGATGACCGACAAGGGCAAGGTGCTGGCCGGCAAGATCTCCGCCCTGGTGATCGGCTGCATCGCCATCTACCTCGGCATTGTCTTCGAGGGAATGAACGTCTCCTTCCTGGTCGGCTGGGCCTTTGCCGTGGCGGCGAGCGCCAACCTGCCGGCGATCCTGATGATCCTGTTCTGGAAGAAGACCACCGCCCAGGGGGTAGCCGCCTCGATCCTGGTCGGCCTGACCTCAGCTCTCGGTCTGATCCTGGTCTCGCCGGATATGTGGGTACGCTACGGCCTGTTGCCCCAGGACGCGCCAATCAGCTTCAACAGCCCGGCCCTGATCTCCATCCCGGCCAGTTTCCTGGCCCTGATCATCGTCTCGCTGCTGACGCAGAAATCGGCCGTGACCGAGGATGCCGCCGAAACCGCCGGCGCCTGAGACCAGCAACCCTGACTGACTGCCCGGGAGGGGGTACCTTGTGGTACCCCCTCCATTTTTGGATCATCGCCTTATGAACCGTTTCCGTTTCACCCTACTGGCTGTCTCCCTGGTCCTGACCCTGCTGGGACTGCACGACCTGAAACTCTGGATCAGCAATCCGAGTCCTTTGTCAATCGGAATCGCCGATTTGCAGCAGGGACGCGCCCCGCGCGAGTGGCTGAGGATTGAAGGGGGGATTTTCGATCTGCCGGAAGCGATATCTACCAGCGGCACCATCGAACTGGAGGCCTTCCTGGTGCCGCTGCGAGACGACCTGTCGGACCGCAGGCTACGCGTCCTGGTCGAAACACGCGACCCTGAGATCATGAATCTGATGCAAAAGTGGGCTTTCGGCTTCGACACCGAGAAGGAGCGCCGGGCCTACCTTGAGGCCAACCGGGATCGATTCTATCCCCGGCGGACGGTGACGGGTATGGTGGTGGGAGGGCTGATCGCCTCCGGCAACCGCGACCGGCTGACGCAACTGGCCCGGGAACTGGGGCTGGAGGTCGATGACCAGGTCATCTTCATCAGTGAAGGCAAACAGCCGCCACGCTGGCGTGGCCTGTTCTTTCTGGTCGTGGGTCTGACCGGCCTCGTCAGGGGCGTACAGCTGGTTCGCCGGGGAAAGTCCGTCTGAGAGCAAGGACCGGTCTCGCCTCATCCGACAGTTGACGCCAGAGGGTTCCGGCATCTCCGAACACCAGCTCCGCCGTCGCGGGCCGCACCCGCCAGTCGCCGCGGGCAACTTCTCCGGCCAGCTGCCCCGGTGCCCAGCCGGCATGGCCGGCAAAGACCCTGAAGGGATCAACCTGTCCGCCCCGGTTCAACGCCTCGACAAGTTCCCTGATCCCGGTGGCCCGTACCCCGGGAAGAATGTCCCGCCCCTCGACATTTCTGCTGCCGGTCAGCACCAGGGCGCGCCCCGGCGAAACCGGTCCGCCCAGCCAAAGCAGGTCACCACGCTCCCGAAACAGGTCGGTTCCCCGAATGGCCTCAGCCAACGGCAGCTGCGAAGGATGGTTCAGAACCAGGCCAAGGGTGCCGCCGGCGTCATGACGCACCAGAAGGATAACCGTTTCCCGGAACCGGACATCTGCCATGGTGTCGGCTGCCACCAGCAGACGCCCGACGGCCGGTTCCAGCGCCGCCGCGGGGACCGGCAGACTGGAGATGAAAAGGATGAGAAGACAGAAGCGCCGGATCATGCTGCCAGTATAGCATCGGATCCGGCGTCAGGGTTCGTTCAGGGTGACAGGCCACAGCCCGGGCTGGCTAGCCGAGGAAGGTGCTGCGCTCCTTTTCGAAGAAGCTGCGGAACTCCTCGACCAGCTGGCCAGTCTGGTCGGGATCGAGACCAAGCGCGCTGGCGCTGGGCAGACTGAGCAGGTCGACACTTTCATCCGGCTCGCGCCGGCCGATACCGAGTCGGCTGACCATGGCATCGGCAAACTGGACCGTGGCCACCAGCCGGTAGCGTTCGGGCGATTCGACCGGATCGACACCGGTCAGGTCATGATGCCAGCGGGCCACCTGGGTCAGATCCTCGGAAAAGTTCCACTTGTTCAGAACCGCCTCGCCGACTTCGGCATGGCCGTACGGGAAGAAGAGGGTTTCCAGTTCCTCCTCCGACCCTTCCCCGTTGTAGACCGCCTCGACCACCTTGCGAAACGCCTCGGGGTCGTGGTTGTTGAGCACCATGCGCCCGATGTGCCGGAACAGTCCGGCGACGAAGGCTTCCTCCGGGTCGGCACCGTGCAGCCAGACCGCGGTCATGCGCGACCCGATGGCACAGCCGAGAGAATCCTCCCAGAGCATCTTCTCCATCAGGCCGAAGGACTTGTTGATCCCCTTGAGGCTGGCTGCCAGCACCAGACTCTTGAGAGTCTTTTCACCGAGAATGACAATGGCGTGCTCAAGGGTGGTCACCTTGCGGCGCAGGCTGTAGAAGGAGGAGTTGGCGATTTTCAGCACCCGGGCCGAAACCGCCTGGTCGCTGGAGATGATCCCTGCCAGTTTTTCCGCGGTGGTGTCCGGCTTCTGCAACTGCTCGAGAACCTTGACGGCCACAATCGGCATGGGCGGCAGATCTCCGACAGCCTGAACCACGACCTGAAGTTCCCTGTTTTCCATCGAACACCTCTCCATGGGGTTTACGGGACTGATACTCACTTATCGGCCCGCGTTCTTTGGACTTAATAGCAAAATGGTGGTCAACGGAAAAAATCAGTGGGCATCCTCGACCGAAGTCGGGACCGTTTCCTTCGGCAGCAGCAGCCACATACGCAGCGTCTGCCGGGTGCGACCCGCCAGCGCCCCGGCTTCAGGCCCCATGCCCCAGAAGAAATCGGCACGCACCCTCCCCCTGATGGCCCCGCCGGTGTCCATGGCGAGCATCAGCCGCCGCAAAGGCGCGCTGCTCATGGGCCAGGTGGTGTCGAGCCAGACCGGTGCCCCGAGTGGCACGTACTTGCGGTCGACCGCGATGGAACGCTCGGGGATCAGGGGCAATCCCATGGCCCCCGGCGGGCTGTGCCATTCAGGACCGAGTTCGCGGAAGAAGACGTAGCTGGGGTTCTCGGCCAGCAGTTCGTCCACCTGATCGGGGTTCTTGCGCGCCCAGGCGCGGATATTCTGCATCGACATCTGGTCGCGCGTCATGGCGCCCCGCTCGAGCAGCAGCTTGCCGATGGACCTGTAGGGGTGGCCGTTCTGGTCGGCGTAATTGATCATCACCCCGCTGCCGTCGGGCAGCACCACCCGGCCCGAGCCCTGGATCTGCAGAAAAAAGAGTTCGACCGGATCGGAGACCCAGAAGAGTTCGCGCCCGGCAAGCAGCTCCGGACGGGCGTCGATCTCCCGCCGCTCCCAGTAGGGGACGACACGGCGCCCGTCGAGGCGGCCTCGCAACCGGTAGCCTGCGAGTTCAGGATAGACCGAGGCCAGATCGACCACCAGCAGATCATCGGGCACGCCGTAGACCGGATAGCGAAAGGTCGCGTCGCGCTCCCTGCTGCCGCGGATATCTGGAACATAGTAGCCGGTCAGCAGCCCCTCGTCCGTCCCGTCCTCAAGCTGCAGCTTCCACGGGCTGAACCAGTTCTCGAAAAAGGCACGCGCCTGGCCGATATCCGCCGGGTGGCTCAGGTCAACGGCGGCGCAGACCTCCTGCCAGCCGTCCCGCCAGCGCAACGCCCGGCAGGCCTCGCGCAGCCCTTCGAGCACCGGCCGCGGG
>RFIO01000012.1 GCA_003695205.1 Deltaproteobacteria bacterium | reverse complement strand
GAGCTGGGGCGTCAACGGCGCCACCGGTGTGCTCGGTTCGCTGCTGGCGGTGGTGGTGGCGATGAACTGGGGCTACAGCCTGACCCTGCTGGCCGGCGGCCTGGTCTACGCCCTGGCGCTGCTGCCGGTGCTGCGGCAATCAATGCTGACGAGGAATCCATGAAGCGCCTGTTTGCCATCCTGATTACGGTTCTGCTGCTGGCGGCCTGCCGCCAGGGGGGCCCGTCCGGAGTTGCCGGTACCCTGCTCCGGGGAAATGAACCCCTGGCTCAGGCGAGCGTGGAAATCTATCTCAAGGCGGACAAGGACCGCTCTGTGCAGCCCTTCGCGGTCGGCAGCACCGATGACGAGGGGCGCTACCGCATTGAACTGCCCCCCGGACGCTATTTCATCATCGGCAAAAAACGGACGGAGACGGCCGACGGCCGGCCGCTGATGCTGATGGCCGAGTGCCCGGCCAACCCGGTGCAGGTCGACAGGGGATTGCTGCAGGTCGCCCCCTTCGGTCTGCGCGAAATGGGCCGGGATGGTCAGCTGGTGCCGGAACCGGGGACGGGGCTGGACGGTCGGGTGGTTTTTGAGGGGGCCGGCGTCAAGCATGCCTTCGTCTACGTCTATACCGACCGGGAGCTCAACAGCGTCGGCCCCGGCTACGGCGCCGCGGTCGAAACCGGTTCCGACGGCGCCTTTCATCTCGATCTCCCCTCGGGCACCTTCTGGCTGGCGGCGCGCAAGCGGGCCGACGGGTCGCGCTTCGGTGTCCCCCGCCCCGGTGACCTGAACGCCAGCTTTGGTCCGGTCACCCTGCGATCCGGCGAGCGCATCGACTACGGTGAGATCGCCCTGAAGCGGGTGAGCGAAGAACGCTACCGGCAGAAACAGGCGGAGGGACATTTTGCCGACACCGGTACCGCCCTGACCGGCCGGCTGCGCGACAGCGAGGGGACGCCGGTCGCCGGTGTGCGGGTCTTCGCCTACCTCGACAGCCGCATGGTCGGCAAGCCGGTGCATATTTCCGATCCGAGCGGCGGCGATGGCCGCTTCCGTCTCAACCTGGTCAGGGGCGGCACATGGTACCTGGGGGCGCGCAGCGCCTTCGGCGGGCCGCTGGAGCCTGGTGAATGGGTCGGCACCTGGGAGGGGAATGCCGACCACCACGTCGAGGTGCCGGACGGCCAGGTGCTCGACCTGGGCGATTTCGAGGTGCGGGAGGTCTGGTGAGAGGACTGCTGACGATCCTGTTTCTGCTGCTCACTCTTGTGCCGGCGCGGGCCCTGGTGCTCGACCGGGATACGGTCTGGCGGGGGGAACTCAGCTTCTCCGAGCCGGTCGAAGTCCCGGCCGGTGTGACCCTGCGCGTTGAGCCGGGCAGCCGCATCCGTTTTCAGGGCTCCGGGCTGACGGTGCTGGGACGCGTCCACGCGCGCGAGGCCGAATTTTCCGGCGCGGCCTGGACCGGCCTGGTGCTGCGCGGCGTCGGTGTCGATTCGCTGCTGGCCGACTGCCGCGTCAGCGGCGCGGCCACCGGTGTTCGGGTCGAGAGCGGCGCCCCCCGGCTGGAGGGGCTGACGGTCGAGAACAACCGCATCGGCATCGAGCTGGTGCGCAAGACCGACGCCACCGTCAGTGGCTGCCGGCTGCTCCGCAACAGCCGGGTCGGGCTGATGCTCAAGGACGGCGCCACAGCCGGGGTGGTCGACTGTACCTTCGAGGCCAACGGACGCTATGGCGCCTATATCTACAAGTCGAAACCGCGGCGATTTGCCGGCAACACCTTCAGGGACGAAAAGGTCGCCCTGATGCTGTCGCACTACGGCAGCGATCCCGTCATTGAAGGCAATTGCCTGACCGGCAACGACACCGGGGTCATGGTCGACCGCGCCGCCCGCCCGCGCCTGGTCGGCAACGAGATCAGCGGCAACAGGGTCGGTCTTTACTGCTACCGCAGGTCCGATCCGCAGGTTGCGGGCAACCGCATCCGTGACAACGAGATCGGAGTCCTGGTGGCCTATTCGAGCTACCCGGTGCTGCACGGCAATGACCTGGCCGACAACAGGCTGGCGATCAGGCTGGAATACCAGTCGATCGCCTGGGAGCGCCAGAAGGGGGAGGCGGCGCGCCGGCAGGAGAGCGGCCGGGGGGCCTTCGGTTCCCGACCTCGACAGACAGTCGGCGAGAGCGAACGCCGGGCCGCGGTCCGCGAGGGTTTCATCGACGCCCGCGACAACTGGTGGGGGGATGAGGCAACGCGCCGTCTTGTCGACCTGGGCGCGGACGGCAACCCCGATTTCATCCACGACGGCCGGGACCAGGCGACCTTCGAGGAGGGCGGGCAGAACTGGCCTCTCGATCGAGTCCGGTTCGCGCCCTGGCGCGGCGAACCGGTGCCCTTCAAGGCCGACGCCGGAGGTAATCCATGAAACGATGGCTGTTCCTTTTTCTGATGCTGCTGGCGGCCGTCCCGGCCCTGGCGGCGACCGGGGCGAAGGGCCGCGTCGCCTGGCGCGGCGAACTGGTCCCCGGCGTGAAAATCTCCGCCTACCGCTCGGTCGATGACCTGGTTGCCGGCCGACCGGTGGCGGTCTCGGAACCGACCGCGCTCGATGGCACCTGGAGCCTGGCCCTGCCGCCGGGTCGCTACGTCATGGTGGCCCGTTCCTTTACCGGCCAGCCGAAACCGGGGGACTATTTCTGCTATTACAGCGGTTCGCCGGTGGAGGTGGCCGAGGGGCATATGACCAACGTCGGCTTCAACCTGATCCGGGTGCCGGACGAGAAGCCGGCCCGCAAGGGGCGCGCCTCGGGAATCGAAGGGGAGATCAGCTACCAGGACCAGCCGCTGGAGAAGGTCTATCTCTACGTCTACCGGGACGCGCGCAGTGGTTTCAAGGGCCCGGCCTACAACATCCTGCCGGTGGAAAAGGGACATTTCCGGTTGCGTCTGCCGCCCGGAGACTACTTCCTGATGGCCCGCAAGCGCCAGGCCGGCGGCCGCTACGGCCCCGTGGCCATCGGCGACTGGTTCAATTACTACTACGGCAATCCGGTCCATATCGAGCCCGGCACCATCCGCCACGTTCGCCTGGAAACCATCACCCGGCTTTCCAACCTGGAGCAGGGGGAGGAGGTCCCCTTCCACGGGGTGAACGGCCGGATTATCGGTCCGGATGGCAAGGGCGTCGCCGGCCTGCACGTGTTCGCCTATGACCGGCCGGAGATGACCGGCACGCCGCGCCATTTTTCCGAGGCCAGTGCCGCGGACGGTACCTTCAGCCTGCGTCTGCCCGCCGGCCGATGGTATCTTCTGGCGCGAAAATCCTTCGGCGGTCCGGCGGCCGAAGGGGAACTCTACGGCAAGTACCGCGGCAGCGGCGACCACGGGGTCGCCCTGAAGTCCGGCCAGACCCTGGAGGAGGTGGAAATCCATGTCCGCCCGGTTACTGCGCGCTAGCGTCGCGCTCTGTCTGCTCATCCTGATGCCCGCATGGGCTTCAGCGCTGTGCTATTCCGGCACGCTGCTCGGTCACAGCAGCTGGCAGGGGGAGGTCGAACTCGCCGAAACCGTGACCGTCCCCCCTGATGCCAGCCTGACCATCGCCGCCGGAACCCGCATCTCGGCGCGCAGCCCGCAGGCCAGGCTGGTGGTCCGGGGGATCCTCAGGATTGAGGGGACCGAAGAGCGGCCGGTGGTCTTTGCCACTCCTGAAGGCTGGCAGGGGATCGAATTGATGGAGGTCGCCGGCGAGGCGGTGATCCGTCAGGCGCGCTTTGCCGGGGCCGAACGGGCCATCGCCAGCTACGGATCGAGGCTCAGGGTGGAGCAGAGCCGGTTCGAGAACTGCGCCACCGCCATCCACCTGGTGCGCGAAAGCCCGGCCGTCATTCGAGCCAACCGATTCAAGAGGGGGAACTTTGCTGTCGTCGCCGAGATGAAGTCGACTCCCGAGGTGGTCGACAACGATTTCTCCGGCCAGCAGGAGGCGGGACTGCGCGCCGGTCACGGCAGCCGCGGCCCGATTCGCGGCAACCGGTTTGTCGACGGTCATACCGGTGTCGCCCTGCAACAGCCCTATGCCGGCGACATCACCGGCAACCTCTTTGCCGGCAACCAAGTCGGTCTCTTCTGCAACCAGACCCGCAACACGCCCAAAGTTACCGGCAACCGGTTCGAGAACAACGAAAGCGGCCTGGTCAACTACGCCTTTTCCTTCCCGCTTGTTGCCGACAACAGCTTTACCGGCAACAAGGTGGCCCTGCGCAACGACCAGTACGGTTCGCCGCTTGTGGAGCACAACCTGTTCCGGGGCAACGGTACCGCCATCTACAACTACCGCAAGTCGAATCCCAGGCTGCGCCGCAACCAGGTGGAAGGCAACCAGCTTGCCCTGTTCTGCGACTACTCTTCCTATCCGGAGGTGCGCGACAACAATTTTCTCAAAAACGGCGAGGGGGTGCGGCTCGGTATCTACCAGAGTGCCGACTGGGAAAAGCGCTCCGGCTCCAAGGCCCTGGTGATGCAGCAGGCACGCCAGCGGAAAAGCCGCAACGAAATGCTGGCCCAGGCACCGACCGAGTTCGTCGACCGGGTCGATGTTTCCGGCAACTGGTGGGGTGAGGCGAGTGAGCGGCTGCGAGCCGCCGAGGAGGACGCCAACGACCCGCTTTTCTGGGATGCCCACGACCAGCCGACGGTGGTCTACGAAGGATTCGGTGACGAAGCCTACCGCCTCGACCGGGTGGTGTTCCAGCCTGTGCTCGACGGCCCGGTCGACGGGACCGGGCCGCGTGCCGACGGAGGTGAGGCGCAGTGAGAACTCTTGCAGCCATCCTGCTGATGCTGCTGCTTCCGGTTGCCGCCCCGGCGGCACTGGTCGAGGGGCGGGTGGTGACCGCCGACGGCCCGGCAGCTGGCATCCGGGTCACGGCTCATCACGATCTCAGCCCCCGGGCGCCCGTGGCCGGAACGACGCGAACCGGCGCCGACGGTCGCTACCGGTTGGAGCTTGATCCCGGAAACTACGCCCTGTTCGCCGCCAGTGACGACGGCGGTCAGTTCGGTTTCTCCGGCCGCAACCCGATCCGCGTTGCCGAAGGGCCGGTCTGGATCGGCATGCAGCTCTTCCCGGTTCGTGAAGCGGTGGCGCGTTCCTACGATGACGACTACAGCGCCGGCCTGGAAGGGGTCGTGCTGTTCGACGGCCAACCCGTGGCGGATGCCGCGGTCTCCCTCTATCTCGATACCGGCGAAGGGCTCAAGGGGCAGGGCTACCGCATGGCACCGCCGACCGGTCCCGACGGCCGTTTCTATTTCGACAACCTGCCCGAAAGCGACTACTACCTGGTGGCGCGCTGGCGCCGGGACGGCGCCCGGGTCGGGCCGGTGCGCAGCGGCGACCGCATCGGCTTCTTCCACGGCAATCCGCTGCGTCTTAAGGCCGGTCGCCTGGTAGAGGTCGAGGTGACGCTGGTGGAGAAACAGCAGTCCGAGGGGAGCCGGGAGACCATCGGCGCGCCGAGCGACACCCGGGTCGAGGGGCGGGTTCTCGATATCGAGGGGCGTCCCGTGGCCGGCGTCCATGTCTTCGCCTACAAAGACCGGGTGATCGGGCACCAGCGACCGGCGGCGCTGTCGCAGCCGACCGGTGCCGATGGCCGCTACCGGCTCGACCTGCCCGCCGGCGGCACCTGGTACATCGGGGCGCGCGAGCTGTACGGCGATTCACCGGCCCCGGGCGAACTGTTCGGCATGTTTGAGGGGCGGGCCGATCACGGCCTGCAACTGGACAATAACCAGCGCCTTGACGGTGTCGACATCCGGGTCGAACCGGTGACCCTGGAGTAGCCATGACGCGCCGTCTCGTCCCGTTCCTGCTGGCGCTCCTGCTTGCGGGCTGTCTGCATCGTCCTTCCTCTGTCAGCTATGGCGATACCGCCCTGGCGACCGATACCGTCTGGAGCGGTGTGGTGCGCATTGCCGGCGTGGTGACGGTGAAAAAAGGGGCGCGCCTGACCATTTTGCCGGGCACCAGGGTGCTCTTCGAGCGATTCGACCGGGATGGTGACGGCATCGGCGACGGCGAAATCTATGTCGAGGGTGAGCTGGTGGCCGAAGGAACCGCCGAGGCGCCCATTCTGTTGACCAGCGCCGCATCCCAGCCGAAACCGGCCGACTGGAAATACCTCTACTGCGACTTCGCCAAAAAGGTGCGGGTGGCACATCTGGTGTCCGAATACGCCTACAGCGGCATCCAGGTGCACTTCTGCAAGGCGCTGATCCGTGACAGCGAGTTCCGCCACAACGTCGACGGGGTGCGCTTCTCCACCGTCAACCTGGAGTTGACCGGCAACGACATTCATCACAACCGCCACGGGCTGCGCTACGAAGAGCGCCGTTCGCGCGGGGTGGTCAAGGGCAACCGTATCCACGACAACGACATCGGCCTGTTCGTCGTCACCCGCAGCCGCGGTGATGTGCTGGTCACCGGCAACGACATCACAAGCAGCCGCAGCTACCAGGTCAAGTTCGGCCTGCAGCAGCGCCAGGATGTCGCCTTCCCGCGCAACTGGTGGGGCACCACCGACCGGGGCCGGCTGGCCGAGGAGGTCTTCGACCGGCGGCGTGATCCGTCCCTGGGCCGCGCCGTGCTGGCCGAACCTCTGTCAGGGCCGATTTTTCCGACACCCTGAGCACTGGCAATTCTCCGACCCTCTGCTATCCTGAATCCGTTCTGCCTTTGTCTGATCGTTTTCCTTCGGGAGGTTGGTATGGCTGCGCTTGCGTTTGATCAGGCCGGCAAGGG
>RFIO01000101.1 GCA_003695205.1 Deltaproteobacteria bacterium | reverse complement strand
CCGCGATGAAACAGGCTGAGACCGCTGCGTTGACGCAACTGGTAGGAATAGAAAAGCAGAACCGCCAGCAGCAGGGCGCCGGCAAGCAAAGGCAGGCGGTACTTGCGGAAAAAGTCGAGCATCGGTTCCAGAGCCCTCTCCGGCCCGCCGACCCGCCCCCGGCGCAATAACGCGCGGGAGCCTTTTTCGGGGCTTTCAGGAAGTGACCGTCACCCGGCGCAGCAGCTCAAGCTCGTCCAGCACCTTGCCCGAACCGAGCACGACGCAGGAGAGCGGGTCTTCGGCCTGAACAACCGGCAGGCCGGTTTCCTCGTGCAGCAGATTGTCCAGGTTGCGCAGGTTGGCGCCGCCGCCGGCCAGGACAATCCCCTTGTCGACGATGTCGGCCGCCAGTTCCGGCGGGGTGCGTTCCAGGGCGATGCGCACCGCCTCGACAATGGAGTTGATCGGTTCAGACATGGCGTCGCGCACTTCGCTGGCACTGATCGGCATGGTCTTGGGAATGCCGCTGACCAGGTCGCGCCCCTTGACCTCCATGGTCTTTTCCTCGTCTTCGGGATAGGCGCTGCCGATCTCGATCTTGATCTGCTCGGCGGTGCGCTCGCCGATCAGCAGGTTGTACTTGCGCTTCATGTGCTGGACAATCGCCTCGTCGAGCTTGTCGCCGCCGACCCGCACGCTCTTGGCATAGACGATGCCGGCCAGGGAGATGACCGCAACCTCGGTGGTGCCCCCGCCGATGTCGACGATCATGTTGCCCGATGCCTCGGTGATCGGCAGCCCGGCACCGATGGCGGCCGCCATCGGTTCCTCGATCAGGTAGACCTCGCGCGCCCCGGCCGATTCGGCCGATTCCTTGACCGCGCGCTTCTCCACCTGGGTGATGCCCGACGGCACGCAGATGACAATGCGCGGCCGCACCAGGGTCTTGCGGTTGTGTACCTTGCGGATGAAGTAGCGCAGCATCTCCTCGGTGATATCGAAATCGGCGATGACGCCGTCCTTCATCGGCCGGATGGCGACGATCGACCCGGGCGTGCGCCCGAGCATTTTCTTGGCCTCCATGCCGACCGCGAGCACCTTCTTCTGGCCCATCTGGTCCTTCTGCACGGCGACAACGGACGGTTCACTGACGACAATCCCCTTGCCCTTGAGGTAGACGAGGGTATTGGCGGTCCCCAGGTCGATGGCCAGGTCGTTGGAAAACATGCCCCAAACGGCATCGAACATCTTCAGCATGATGGTGCGTCTCCTTGGCTTTCAGCGGTCGGCCCGACGGGGCGCAAAATGACTGTTCACACTAGCAAATTCCCACCCTTATTTCAAGGCGGAAAAGTTAAAAATCTATTGCATTTACACCCCTGATTGACTAACATGCCAGCCTGTTTCAAAACCCGGCCGCAAGGCCGTCAAGGAGACCTCTTTTCATGCTCGACATCGTCCGCACCAAGCAGAAATCGGTCCTGATCAAGCTGGCTTTCGCCATCATCATCCTCAGCTTCGTCATCGGCTACGCCATGCTCACTTCACCCAAGGGCAACGGCCAGGGCGAGAACGGCCCCGCCATCGTGGTCAACGGCACCGAAATCGGCATGGAGGAATTCAGCCAGGCTTACGGCAACCTCTACCGCTTCTACCAGAACATCTACCAGGAGCGCTTCACCCCCGCCCTGGAAAAACAGCTCAATCTCGAGCAGCAGGCCCTCAACCAGCTGATCGATCGCGCGCTGCTGCTGCAGCAGGCCGACCAGCTCGGCCTTTCGGTCAGCCGCCAGGAAATCGTCGACGCCATCGCCGCCGTGCCGGCCTTCCAGGTCAACGGCGTCTTCAACAAGCAGCAGTACCTGCAGGTCCTTTCCTACCAGCGCATGACGGCTGACCAGTTCGAGGCCATGCAGGAGCAGGACCTGCTCATCGACAAGGCCCGTCAGCAGCTGCGCGGCGACGTCTCGGTCACCGACGCCGACATCGAGGAGGAATTCCGGCGCCAAAACGAAAAGGTCAGCCTGAAATTCCTGCGTTTCGCCCCGGCGCTGTTCGAAGACCAGGTCAGCATCGACCGGCAGAAACTCGAGACCTTCTTCAGGGAGAAGATCGAAGAGTTCCGTCTGCCGGAAAAGATCAGCGTTCGCTACATCCTGCTCGACCCGGCCGCCTTCCGCGAGGGCATCGAGCTGAAGCAGGAGGATATCGAACGCTACTACCGGCGCCACATGGACCAGTTTGACATTCCCGAACAGGTACGGGCCAGCCACATCCTCATCCGCGTGCCGCGCGATGCCGACGACAAGGTACGCGAGCAGAAGCGCAAGCTCGCCGAAAAAGTCCTGGAGGAAGCCCGAGCCGGCAAGGACTTTGCCAGGCTGGCGACCAAATACAGTGACGACAAGGCGAGCGTGCCCAAGGGAGGCGACCTCGGCTACTTCAAGCGCGGCACGATGGTGGCGGCCTTTGAGAAAGTGGCCTTCAGTCTTCACCCGGGCGAACTGAGCGAGATCGTCGAAACCCCCTTCGGCTACCATGTCATCAAGGCGACCGGCTACATCGAGGCCGGCGTCAAACCGCTTTCCGACGTCCTCGACCAGGTCAAAAAGGGCCTGCGCGACGAACTGGCCCGCCAGCTCGCCTTTGAAAAGGCGATGGATGCCTACAACATCAACCGCAAGTCGGGCGACATTGCCAAGGCCGCCGAAAGCCTCGGCGTCGAGGTTCAGAAAACCGAAGCCTTCACCCGCGAGCAGGCGGTTCCGGGCCTGGGGCTTCTTCCCGACCTGGCCGGCACCCTCTTCGGCCTCAAGAAGGGCCAGCTGGCCCGCCCCGTCAACCTGAAGCAGGGCGTGGCCCTCTTTGCCCTCGACAGCCGCGAGGAAAGCCGGCTGCCAGAACTGGATGAGGTGCGCAAACAGGTTGAAAACGCCTTCCGCAAGGCCGAGAGCGTGACCCTGGCGCGCCAGGCGGCGGAAAAAGCCCTTAAGAAGGCTCTCGAAAAGAAATCACTGGATGGCGTTGCCGGCAACAAGCTGATCAAGGTGGAAAGCACCGGCGATTTCGCCCGCAGCTTCGGCGACTTCATTCCCCGCCTCGGTCAGAACGCCGACCTGGCTGAGACCGCCTTCACCCTGACAAAGGAAAATCCGGTCGCCGACCGGGTCTTCGAGTTCGGAGACCTGGTGGTCGTAGCCGGCCTCGACAAGAAAACCCCCGCCGATCTGGCGCAGCTGACCGATGAGAAGAAACAGTCCCTGCGCCAGACCCTGGAGGCCCGCAAAAAGGACGAGGCCCTGCAGCAGAAGCTCGACGAGCTGCGCAAGGCTGCGGTCATCGACCTCAGCCCGGTGCTGGTTCAGCGTTTCAACCTGAAAGGAATCGTAAAATGAGCAGGGTTCTGATGCAGAGCGACTGCCCCGACCTCAAACTGGTCAACCGGGGCAAGGTTCGTGACATCTACGACCTGGGTGAGAGCCTGCTGATCGTCACCTCCGACCGCATCAGCGCCTTCGACGTCATCATGGACCAGGGCATTCCCGACAAGGGGAAGGTGCTGACGGCCATCTCGGCCTTCTGGTTCGACATGATGGCCGACATGGTGCCCAATCACATCATAAGCACTGACTTTGAGACCTTCCCCGAGCAGGTCAAAGCCTACCGGGACCAGCTCGAGGGTCGCAGCATGCTGGTGAAAAAGGCCGCCCCCCTTCCCGTCGAGTGCATCGTGCGCGGCTACGTATCGGGCTCCGGCTGGAAGGACTACAAGGCCACCGGCAGCATCTGCGGCATCCGCCTGCCCGAAGGTCTGAAGGAAAGCGACCGCCTGCCGGAAACCATCTTCACGCCCTCGACCAAGGCCGAAATTGGCGAACATGATGAAAACATCAGCTTTGAGCAGGCTGTCGAACTGTGCGGGCGCGAAACGGCGGAAAAGGTGCGCGACCTGTCCATCGCCATCTACGAACGGGCCCGTGAATACGCCGACACCAAAGGGTTGATCATCGCCGACACCAAGTTCGAATTCGGCATCATGGACGGCGAGCTGATCTGGATCGACGAGGCCCTGAGCCCTGACTCCTCGCGCTTCTGGCCCAAAGACCAGTACCGGCCCGGCGGTCCGCAACCGAGCTTCGACAAGCAGTTCCTGCGGGATTATCTGGAAACCCTCGACTGGGGCAAGGTGGCGCCGCCGCCGCAGCTGCCGGACGAGATTGTGGAAAAGACCGCGGAAAAATACCGCGAGGCCCTGTTCCTG
>RFIO01000100.1 GCA_003695205.1 Deltaproteobacteria bacterium | reverse complement strand
GGCGCGGGAGAAGGGGCTGATGCGTCTCGAAGGCAAAGACTACGTTGTCGCCGACGGCGACGTCATGCACTTTCGCTTCAACGTCTGAGGTGCCCTGCCGCGGCGGTTGCCTTCAGACGGGAATCGTGGTAAACAATGCTTCTTTTGCGCCGGATGGGCCGGCGCAGCTCCTTGCTCCGCCCGGTGCGGGGCTAAAACTCGAGAGGAGGAAAGTACAACATGCGCAACTACGAAACCATGGTCATCCTCAACCCGGAGCTTGCCGGGGACGAGCTGACCGCCGAGGTCGAGAAACTCAAGGGGTTTCTCGAAAAGGTCGACGCCGAAATTCTCAAAATCGATGAATGGGGCGTTCGCAAGCTGGCCTACCTGGTCAAGAAACAGGCCCGGGGCATCTACTATCTGATCGTCTACAGGGTTAACCCTGCAGCGGTTTCCGAGTTTGAGCGGCGTCTGCGGATCGAGGATGCCGTCCTCAAGTTCCAGACCGTTGGACTCGATGACGACTTCGAGGTCACCGAAGCCACTGAGGCCGCAGACGCTGCCGAAGAGACTGCCGAGGCGACTGAAGAGTCTTCCGAAGCCTGAGACGAAATCGAAAGCTGACAAGGAGATAGCAAGATGGCCAATCCGAGACATTCCGGAAACCCCCGCCGTCGTTACGGCCGGCGCAAGGGCTGCCGTTTCTGTGCAGACAAAACCCTGGTTATTGATTACAAGCAGACCGATTCCCTGAAATATTTCATCTCCGAGCGCGGCAAGATCGTTCCGCGCCGGATTTCCGGCAACTGCGCCAAGCACCAGCGGCAGCTGACCGAGGCGATCAAGCGGGCCCGCAACATCGCCCTGCTGCCGTTCACCGCCAGCCAGGTGCCCGAATAAATACCGAACCTGGCCTGCCGGAGAACATGCTTGCGCTGATACGTCAGGTGCTTCTCGGGGCAGCGGGAAGCCTCCTGCTGCAGTTTGTTGCCGGGAGCCTGGGTATGGCCGGGACGCTGGTCAACCTGCTGGTGCCTGTGCCGCTTGCCCTGACCGTCATGGCCGGCGGTCTGCTCGCCGGTGCGCTGGCGGCCTTCGTCGCCTTCCTCGTGCTCTGGTTCGCCGGCGGGCCGCTGGCAATGGCCGTGTTCGGATTGCAGTACGCCGCGCCGGCTCTTGTACTGGCCGGTCTGCTGCGGCGCCGGGTCGCCTGGGAGAAGGCCGTCGTCATCGGTACGGTGACGGTCTTTTTGCTCGGCGTTGCCGGGCTGGCGGTCTATGCCGGATCGGTCGACAGACCGCTGATGGACGTTGTCGGCGGTTATCTGCAAAGCGAGATAGACACCGCCATGCAGATGGGGGAGGCAGCAAGCATGCCGCCCGAACAGCTGGACCGCTACCGCGAAGTTGTTTCCGGTCTGGGCGAACTGCTCAAAGTGACTTTCATCGGCTGGGCCCTGCTGGTCATCGAGATCATGATGAGTGTTCAGGTGCTGTTGCTCAACCGACTGTCCCGGGGACGCTACCAGATCGAAGGCTGTGAATTCCGGCGGTTCAAGACCGCCGAATGGTTGATCTGGCCCCTGATCGCCGCCGGTTTCGCTGCAGCGCTTGGCAGCGGCCCTGTCAACGTGGCAGGCCTGAACCTGCTGATTGTACTGCTGCCGGCCTATTTTCTGCAGGGCATGGCGATTGTCGCCTGGTTTTTCGCCCGCAAAGGCGTTCCGCCATTCATGCGCGGCGCCGGCTATGTGCTGATCGCCCTGGTGAACCCGCTGCCACTGCTGGTTACGGGCCTGGGAGTGTTCGACCTCTGGGTTGACTTTCGGGCACCACGGCTGAAACAGAAAAAATCCTGAAAATAAAGCTGACCCAATTCGGAGGAAAGCGATGGAAATCATTCTCACTGAAAATGTTGAAGGGCTGGGCCAGATCGGCGACCTCGTCCGCGTCAAGCCCGGCTATGCTCGCAACTACCTGGTCCCCAAGGGGCTGGCCGTTGTTGCCAACAACCGCAACCTCAAGGAACTTGAGCATCAGAAGCGCCAGGCTGAGCGCAAATTCCAGCGCGTTGTCCAGGCCGCCGAGGTGCTCAAGGGCAAGATTGAGGCCCTGAACCTCCAGGTCGCTCACAAGGCCGGCGAAGAGGGCAAGCTTTATGGTGCCGTCACCGCCATGGAGCTCGAGGCCAAGCTTGCCGAGCAGGGCGTCGAGATCGACCGCCGCAAGATCCAGCTGGACGAGCCGATCAAGAATGTCGGTGACTTCGAAGTCCCCGTCAAGCTCGATGCCGGCGTCAGCGCCACCATCAAGCTGTCGGTCGTCGCCGAAGCCGAATAAGTATTTCCCGGACCGGGGCCCCGGTCCCGGTCCGGATGCAACTGCGGCTTTCTGACCCGCTGTCAGTCCTGCGGCAGGTCTGTCGGGACGGGTGGTTGTACCGTCCCGGTCATCTGACAATGACCGGTTCGATCCGGTCCGGTCTTCATACTGATTCAGGTAGAGATGTCGGTCAGCGATATTCGGGTTCCCCCCCAGAGTCTTGAAGCGGAAATGTCGGTTCTGGGCGGCATTCTGCTCGACAACCAGGCCCTCAACCAGGTCCTGGAAATCCTGACGGCCGACGATTTCTACCGGGAATCCCACCGCAAGATCTTCCGCGCCGTCGTCGACCTGTCAGAGCGGGGTGAGCCCGCCGACATGGTGACGCTGAGCGCCGAACTCGAAGCCAGATCCGAACTCGAAGCCATCGGCGGATCAGCCTTTCTGACCTCCCTGGTCGACCAGGTGCCGACCGCGGCCAACATCGTCTATTACAGCAAGCTGGTCAAGGAGAAGGCGATCTCCCGCCGTTTGATCTCCACCGCCACCGAAATCGCCACCAAAGGGTACGAGGGGGGCGATGTCGAGGAGATTCTTGACTGGGCGGAGAAGTCGATTTTCGACATCACGGGGATGAAGACCCGTCCGTCCTACTACTCGACCAAAGAAATCCTCAAGGACACCTTCAAGGCAATCGAGGAACTGTACAATCGCAAGGAGACGGTCACCGGGGTGCCGACCGGTTTCACCGACCTCGACGAGATGACCGCCGGTCTGCAGCCCGGCGACCTGGTCATCGTCGCCGGCCGTCCGTCCATGGGCAAGACCGCCTTCTGCCTCAACATCGTCGAAAATGCCTCGGTTCACAACAAGGAGAAGGTGCCGACTGTCATCTTTTCCCTGGAGATGGGCAAGGAACAGCTGGTCCAGCGCATGCTCTGTTCCCTGGCCAGGGTTGATGCCGGCCGGATGCGGACCGGGCATCTGCGAGAAGAGGACTGGCCGCTTTTGACCAGCGGGGCGGGGCTTCTGGCCGACGCGCCGATTTTCATCGACGACACTCCCGGCATCAGCATTCTGGAGCTGCGCAGCAAGGCCCGCAGGCTCAAGGCTGATCACGGCCTCGGCCTGGTGGTGGTCGACTACCTGCAGCTTATGACCGGGCACAACGCCGAGAGCCGCCAGCAGGAGATCTCGGAAATTTCCCGTTCGCTCAAGGCTCTGGCCAAGGAGCTGAACGTGCCGGTGGTGGCCCTGTCGCAGTTGAATCGTTCCCTCGAAAACCGTACCGACAAACGTCCCATCATGGCCGACCTGCGCGAATCGGGAGCCATCGAGCAGGATGCCGACGTGATCATGTTCGTATACCGCGCTGCCGTCTATTGCGAAGCCTGTCGCAACAAGGAAAAAACCTGCGACAAGGGGCACGAGATGGATGCCGAGATCATCATCGGCAAGCAGCGTAACGGTCCCATCGGTACCGTCAACCTGACCTTCCGTGGAATGTTCACCCGCTTCGAAAACCAGGCGAAACGATACGAAGACGCCTGATCACCATCAGTCGGCAGTGCGACGTCGATAGACGCAGCGGCAAAAACCGGTGTGGTCGGTACGCGCGACCTCCCGCCACTGACTCCAGTCAATTTCGGGAAAACGGACATCTCCGTCGCAGTCCTTGGCAATCCAGCTGATTACAAGCAGGTCACACAGGGGCAGCCCTTCAGCGTAGATCTGCCTGCCGCCGGCCAGGAAGGTCGGTCGGCCCAGATCCTTTGCCCTTGCCAGGGCCTGGGCCAGGGTCGGAACAACCTCGATTCCGGCACCCTGTGGCAGAGTGCTGCTGACAACGAGATGATGCCGGTTATCCAGTGGCGCCGGCAGGGACTCGAAGGTGGTGCGACCCATGATCAGGGTGCCACCGAGG
>RFIO01000099.1 GCA_003695205.1 Deltaproteobacteria bacterium | reverse complement strand
GCCGCGGCCGGAATCGAGGTGCGCACAGGCTGCCGGGTCGATAACGACTTTATCGCCGAGATGCGCCCCGACAAGGTCATTCTCGCTACCGGCGGCAAACCGCAGCAGCCGCCGATTCCCGGCAGTGACCTGCCGCATGTGGTGCAGGCCTGGGATCTGCTCAAGGGCAAAGCCGAAGCCGGCCAGAAGGTCGTTGTCATCGGTGGCGGTGCCGTCGGTATCGAGTCGGCGCTGATGCTGGCCGAAGAGGCGACCCTGCCAGCGGAGACCCTGCGTTTTCTGCTGGTGCATCGGGCAGAGGATCCGGAAGAACTTTACCGGCTGGCGACCAGCAGTTTGCGCAACATCACCATTGTCGAAATGCTCGACAAGCTGGGGCGCAATTTTGGCAAAACGACCCGCTGGACCATGCTGCAGGATCTGGAGCGCTACGGCATTGCCGCCCGCACCGGCACCAGGGTCGAGGCGATCACCGAAGAGGGGGTGCTGATTGCCGGCGAACCGGAACCGAAACTGCTGCCCGCCGATACCGTGGTGCTGGCGGTCGGCACCATGGCCGACAATGCGCTGCAGCAGGCCTGTGAACAGCTCGGTATCCCCTGCGAACTGATTGGCGATGCCCGCAAGCCGGCCATGGTCTTCGATGCGGTCCATCAGGGCTGGCGCGCCGGAAGTGAGGTGGCATGAAAGGCCTGGCCCAACTGCCGCGCCTGCTCGAAGGCGCTAGGCGTTCGCCGTTTCGGCTGAAGCTGCTCAACCTGATGCTCGGCCGGGTCATCCCCTTCAACCGGCCGCACGGGGTACGCATCATTGCCCTGGGGGATGACTGGGTCCAGACCGGTGCCGACTACCGGCGGCGCAATCACAACCATCTGCGTGGAATTCACGCCTGCTGTATCGCCACGGTGGCGGAATTCTCTTCGGGGCTGCTTTTTCTGTCGCGCCTCAACCCGGCGCGCTATCGGCTGATCATGGCGAAACTGGAGATTGACTACCACTACCATGCCAAAGAGCCGATTG
>RFIO01000098.1 GCA_003695205.1 Deltaproteobacteria bacterium | reverse complement strand
CCGCAACTGGATACTGGACTGGAACAGTTCGATTTCGCAGGCCGGCAGGCCTTCGGCCTGGCGTCGGACAAAATCGCGGCACAGACAGTCAAGTTCGGCGCGCATGCGATGAATCTCCACGAGAATCGCTTCCTGCTGCTGCAGGGCCGCGGCAAGCGTCTGTTTGGCCTGTCGTTCGCGCAGGTCGCGATAGTCGAGCAGAGTCTGAAGTCGGAAATTGTCAGACATCATTCAGGTCCTTTCAGTTGTAGGCCTCGGCAGGATTCGCGGGCGGAGCCTGGACTGCTGGTGCCTGGGGCGGTTCCAGGTCCGGCATTTGGGTCAACTGGCGGCAGGTTTCGTCCAGACGGCAGCTTTCCTCCATCCCCTGGCGCAGGAAGTCGGTGATCTGGTCGATGCGGGCGATCGCCTGGTCGATCTTGGGGTTGCTGCCGGCGACATAGGCGCCGATGTTGATCAGATCTTCCGCCTCGCGGTAGGTCGCCAGCATCTCGCGCATCCAGCCGGCGGCCTTCTGGTGCTCCGGCGGGACAATTTCCCTCATGACCCGGCTTGCCGAGGTGAGAACGTCGATGGCCGGGTAATGATTGCGCGCCGCCAGATCACGCGAGAGGACGATATGGCCGTCCAGGATGGAGCGGACGGCGTCGGCTACCGGGTCGTTCATGTCGTCGCCTTCGACCAGCACGGTGTACAGGCCGGTGATGCTCCCCTGGCCCCTGAAGTTGCCGGCCCGTTCCAGCAGCTTGGGCAGGGTGGCGAAGACCGACGGGGTGTAGCCCTTGGTGGTCGGGGGTTCACCGATAGCGAGACCGACCTCGCGCATGCCCATGGCGAAACGGGTTGCCGAATCCATCATCAGGAGCACGTTCTTGCCCAGAGAGCAGAAGTATTCGGCGATGGTTGTGGCGACGAAAGCGCCGCGCATGCGCAGAAGCGGGGACTGATCCGAGGTGGCGACGACAACGACCGAGCGCGCCAGCCCCTCAGGCCCCAGGTCGCGCTCGATGAATTCCCTGACCTCCCGGCCGCGTTCGCCGATCAGGGCGATGACATTGACATCGGCGCAGGTGTGCTGGGCCATCATGCCGAGCAGAACCGATTTGCCGACGCCGGATCCCGCCATGATGCCCATACGCTGGCCGATGCCGCAGGTCAGCAGGCCGTCGATGGCCCGCACGCCGAGCTCAAGCGGCTGCTCGATCTTGTCACGTTCAAGGGGGCCGGCGGGCAGCGCGTAGATCGGCATCTCACGGTCGCATTCGGGGAAGGGCAAATCATCAATCGGATTGCCCATGGCGTCGACGACCCGGCCGAGCAGGGCGTCGCCGACAGCGAGACTGGCCCGGTCGCGCAGGACGCGAATGAGGCTGCCCGGTCCCAGCCCACGCAGTTCGCCCAGGGGCATCAGCAGAGCCCGTTCTCCCTTGAATCCGACCACTTCGGCCAATACCGGAGGTTCGCCGTTGAGCGGTTCGAGCTGGCACAGGGAGCCGACCGCCGCGGTTGGGCAGTATCCTTCAACCACCAGGCCGACAATTTGCACGACCTTGCCGCACACCTTCATCGGCTTGAGACGGGAGAGTTTTTCGAACAGGTGGTCCATCAGCTCTCCTCGATCGCCTCAAGCAAGGTGCGACGCACCTCGTCAAGCTGCCCCTCGATGGTGGCATCGACCTGGCCGAGATTCGATTCCACCAGGCACCCGCCTCGTTCGACCTCGCTGTCCGGCCGAAACTGGATATTTTCCAGACCTCTGATGCTGGCAAGGAAAAGGGGTTTCTGTTCCTCGACCAGTTCGAGGTCCTCGGGATTGACATGAATCACATAGCTGTCGCTGCTGACCGAGGCCTGCAGGGCCATATCGATGGTCGAAAGGACGATTTCCGGGTTCACCGTGACCTCGCGATGGATCACCTGGCGGGCGATGGTCATGACCAGGCGCAGCATGTCCTGGCTGCTGTTGCGCAGAATCGACTCGCGCAGGCGGCTGATTTCTTCCAGCCCGCGGGCGAGGGCGTTGGCCGCCTTGTCAAGCTTTTCTCCGGCTTCGTGAAGACCGTCCTGGCGCCCTTTCGCGTAGGCCTCTTCGGCGCTGAGAGCCTCGGGGGCAACCTTGTCCGCCGGTGGCTGGTTCGGCGCCTGGAACGTTTCAGCCGGTTGGACCGCAGGCGCGGTTCCGGCATCACGACCGTGGTCAAAATCGGTGAAATGGAACTGCTGCAGGTCGGTGTACTCCTGGGCCCTGTGCACCTTAGACAAGGACATCGCCACCTCCGCGTCCGGCAATCACGATCTGTCCTTCCTCCTCAAGCTTCAGGGCTATTTCAACGATGGCCTGCTGCATGGTTTCGACCTCAGAGAGACGCACCGGACCCATGGCTTCGAGATCTTCCTGGATCATGGCGGCGGCCCGTTCGGATATGTTGCTGAAGATCTTGTCTCGCACCGAGTCGGAACAGCTCTTCAGCGCCATGGTCAGCTGGTCGTTGTTGACCTCGCGCAGAATGGTCTGAAGCGCCCGGTTGTCGAGTTCGCCCAGATCGTCGAAGGTGAACATGCGCCGCTTGATCTCCTCGGCCAGCTCCGAATCGTTTTCGTCTATGGAATCGAGGATGTCGCGATCGAGCCCGCCTTCGAGCCGCGCCAGGATCTCCACCGCCTTGTCGATGCCGCCAACCGTCTGCTGGTCGTCGCCGGTCACCACGCCGATTTCCCGCTGCAGGGCTTCTTCGATCTGGGTGATGACTTCGTGGGATACCTTGTCGATGCGGGCGATGCGGTACATGATGTCGGCGTGCATCTCCTCGGGCAGGAAACCGATGACCCGGCTGGCGTGCTCCGGTTTCTGGGTTGACAGAATCAAGGCGACGGTCTGTGGATGTTCGGCCTGCAGCAGGCTGGCGACCATGCGCGGCTGCATCAGGGAAATCGTTTCCAGCGGACGTTCGTCGGCTGTGTTTTCAACCTGTTCGATCAGGTGGCTCGCCCTGCCGGAATCGGATGCTGAGGAGATGGCCTTGCGCACGAATTCCCGTCCCTGGACGAAGAGACCGGTGTATTCAGACGAGTCGCGCTTGAAGGCCTCGATGACATCTTTGGCGAGATTGGCCGGCACGTGCGAAATGTTCATCATGCAGCGGCTGAGGATACGTACGTCGTCATCGGGCAATTCCTCGAAGACACGTGCCGTGGTTTCTTCACCCAGGCAGAGGAGCAGCACGGCTGCTTTTTCAATTCCTGTCAGTTTGGCGAAGGTCTTGTCCGCGATCATGTCGTCAGTTCTCCTGCATCCATGCCTTGACGATCTGGGTCGGTGACGACTGAGACTGCACCAGCTGCCGCCGCAGGCGCTCGGCCGGGTCCTTGGCAGACAGCAGGGCTTCCTCGCCCCCTTCGAGCATCTCCTGTTCCATTTCCTCGACCGTTTTGTACTGTGGTACCTGCTGGCCTGATTTGAGACTGCGGACCATGGGCCGGACGAGCAGCAGGTAGGCGAACAGGGCGCCAAGGCCTATGAGCAGGTAGCGCACCAGCGGCAGGTAGTCATTGACCCGGTCCATGATTCCGGTTTCCGGAACAGGCTCCGAAAGAATGTCAGGCTCAAAGGGCATGGAGACCACGCTGATGACATCCCCGCGCTCGCTGCTGATCCCCAGGGCGCTGCGAACCATCTGCTCGATGGCGGACAGTTCCTTGGGATCACGCGGTTCGAAGGTTGTCTGTCCTTCCTCGGACTGGACCTGCCGGTCGGCAACCAGAACGGCGACCGAAAGCTTCGTCAGGTTCCCCACCGGATCGACCATCTTGCTGACGATCTTGCTGACTTCGTAGTTGGTAGTTTCCTCGGTCCGGCTTGACGGGGTGCTGCCGACCAGGGGCTGGGCACCGCTCAGGGTGCTGCCGATACCGACGGTGCCGCCGGTGGACTGGCCGCCGGACTTCTCCTCGGTCACCTGTTCGCTGACTACGGCGGTCCGTTTGGGATCGTAGATCTCCTCTACCTTTTCCCGCTTGGTGAAGTCGATCTGGGCGGTGACCTGCACCATGGAATTGCCGGCCCCGAGCGCGCGGTCAAGCAGGGCTTGGGCGCGCTGTTCCAGACGGGTTTCGAGAGCGGCCTGGTGCGACAGCATGGCGGGGCCGCCGCCGGTGTCGCCCAAGGAGGTTTCGGGCTTGTTGAGCACCTTGCCTGTGGCGTCAACAACTGTCACCTTTTCCGGCTCCAGTCCTTCGACGCTGCCGGCAACCAGGTTGACGATGCCGTTGATCTGCGAACGGCTCAACTTTCGTCCCGAGGCGAGTTTGACGATGACCGAGGCGGTCGGATCCTGCTGCTGGGACTTGAACAGACGCCTTTCGGGCAGGGCCAGGTGGACGCGGGCGCCCTTGACAGGGGCCAGGCTGGCAATGGTGCGGGCAAGCTCTCCCTGCAGGGCCCGGCGAAAGTTGATTTTCTGGGCGAAGTCGGTCATGCCGAAACTCTGGCGGTCAAAAATCTCGAAACCGACTCCGCCGCCCTGGGGAAGGCCTTCGCCCGCCAGCTGCAGACGCGATTCATGGACCTTGTCGGCCGGGATATAGATCGCCTGACCGTCGTTTTTCAGCTGGTAGGGGATCTTGCGGTCCTTGAGCCATTCGACCACCGAGGCCGCGTCGCCGGCCGACAGGTTTGCGAACAGCAGGGAATAGTCGGCAACCCGTGCCTGGATGATCAGGACCGCGAAGAAAATCAGGCTGACCAGGACCACTCCGACAAGACTCAGTTTGCGGCTGGTCGGCCATTCCTGAAACTGGGCAACGGGCGATTTTTTTTCGGCAGCGTTGGTTTCGGCCATGGTTTCCTATCCTCCTGAATCGATTCAGACCTGCATGCGCATGATTTCCTGGTAGGCTTCGACAACCTTGTTGCGCATCTGAACCACCAGGCGCATGCTGATATCGGCCTTCTCCAGTGACATCATCACCTCGGGGATGCTCACCTTCTCGCCGGCCTGCAGTCGGGCGGTGGCGTCGTCAGCCTGTTTTTGCGTGCTGTCGACCTGTCGGAGTATCTCGCCCAGCGCCTTGCCGAAATCTGCCGCCAGGGGGGCTGCCTTGCCCGATCCTGGGGTTTTCAGGCCCGGCAGGTTGGTCTGAAGTCCGATCTTTTCCATGGGGGCCTCCGCTCTCAGCGTCCAATTTCAAGCGCCTTGAGGGCCATGCGCTTGGCTGCCTTGATCACGTTGACATTGGCTTCATAGGCCTTGGTCGCCGCGACCATGTCGGTCATCTCCTCCACCGGATTGATATCCGGTTTGGCGACATAGCCATTCTCGTCGGCATCGGGATGTCCCGGCTCGTAAACCATGCGCGGTGGCCGGCTGCTGCGCACGATTGCCGTAGCTTCAACCGATTGCACCCCCTGACGTGTTGCCATGTCGAGGCGGGTGCCGAAATCGGCCGGTTTTGATGCGAAAACGACGTTGCGTTTCTGATAGGGGCCGCCTTCGGGTGTGCGGGTCGTGTCGACATTGGCCAGGTTGGCACTGATGACGTTGAGGCGGATTCGCTGGGCCTTGAGAGCCGCGGCGCCAATTTTCATGGTGTCGAATACGTTCATGATTTCAACTCCTGTCATCTGCCGCCTTGGGCTACGTACTTGAGCAGGCCGAGTTTCTTGTTCAGCGCCTGGATGGCCGCTTCGTAGAGAATCTGGTTTTCGGCCAGGCGGGTCATTTCCTGGTCGACGTTGACGGCATCATGGTCCAGCGTCACCTTTGGTTTCACCGATGCCGGGGGGTTGCCTGGACCCATGTGGCGCTGACGGGTCCGCCGAACCTGACCATGTTCGCGGATGGCAGCCTGCAGGTCCGACTCGAATTCGAGTCGTCTCGGGCGGTAGCCCGGGGTGTCGGCGTTGGCGATATTGCCGGCGATGACCTGCTGGCGCTGCTGCCGCAGTTCGATCGCTTGCCGCAGGGTTTCAATGCCGCTGTTGAATAGGGTTGGTCCTGCCATGCCGATGGTCCTTTCAGAGGGGCAGTTCCCGTAGACGGTCCTGTGCCAGGCGCTGCCAGGCGCCTGTGCCCTCGTTCGATTCTTTTGCCAGATCCCTGTAGAGTCCGGTGGCCTCGTCAGTTCGCGACTGCTCAAGCAGGATGCCGGCCATGCGATATCGGGCCTGGGCACCGTACAATCGATGTTTCGCAAGCTGCCGGAAGTACGTCAGGGCGAGGGCCTCCTGGCCGGAACGCAGGGCGGCTTCGGCCAGGCGCAACCTGTCGGTTGCCGGCAGGTCTTCGAGGCTTTCGAGCGTACGAAGCAGTTCGGTTACGCGGCTGTATTGCCCAAGCTGCCAGTAAAATTGCGCCGCCAGGGACAATGCAGCAGCAGTTTCGGGTATGCCCTTGTTTTCAAGCCATGCCCGGGTCTTTTCCACCGGCCAGGCAGCCATTCTTGCCCGCAGCTGCAGGACAAAGGCCCGGGCAAGGTTCTGCTCAAGTCTGAAATGTTCGGCGGCGCGGTCCGCGTACAGCAGGCAGTCAGACCAAAGACCCAATTCCGCAAAATTCTCGGCGACGGCAAGGGCTGCTTCACCCCTGTGTGTCGGGTTTTTGGCGCGATCGAAGAGAAACAGGAAAATCCTGTTGGCCCGCCGGTTCAGGCTCAGGTCGCTGAAGGCCCTGGCGATTCGGGCCAGAAAATCCCAGGGCATGTGCTGTTGCAGCAGCAGGTCGCGATGGCGTTCGACCAGGGCCAAGGCCTTCAGGGGCTGCCCATCATTCAGGTAACCCCTGATGGTTTCCGGGAGCAGCTCAGCCAGAAGAGCACCGGCATCGGGTCTCAGCAGGCCGCGGCTGGTACGGCGCAGCAGTGTCTCGAGCCGTTGTACGGCGTGGCGGTCGTCCCCGGCCAGGTGCAAAAGGACAGCGGCTTTCAGTTCCGCTTCCAGGCGCAGGTCGAGATTGCCTGACCTTGTCGCGATCTCGTCGTACGTGGCGAGTTGCTTCTGGATACCGGCTGTATTGGAGGCCGGTGCCATGATATCCGTCAGGAGCATGACGACCCGCCGGGCGGCTTCACTTTCGGGCTTCTGCCAGCGGATGTTCTGCAGGGCGTCGAACTGTTCAATGATCTGTCCCCGGGTCCGGTTCAGGGTCAGTGCGGCGAATCGGGCCAGCAGGCTGCGCGATTCGGCCAGGTCGGGCATTTCAGCCAGCCGGCTGTAGGCCAGGCGGGCCTGTTCAATGTTATGGGTTGCCAGACAGGCGCGGGCGTACATGGCAAGGCTGAAGGAGGCATCAATGTTCGGAAAATCGAGTTGCCGATACAGCGACAGGGCCTGTTCGAATTTTCCTTTCATTACGAGAGCATCAGCTTTGCGGCGTGCAACGACTGGTTCCATGCCATGCCCGGCCGCGTCCCTGCCCGCGAGCAGTTCAAGCGCATGATCCGGGTTGCCGTTGACCAGGCTGGTTTCTACCTGAAGAATCCAGACAGCCTCGGCCAGTGCCCGGTCAAGACTTTCGCCCGACAGTCGCTCAAGGAGGACCTGAGCCTCAAAGGTTCTTTCGGTTTTGGCCTTCAGAACGGCCTCGATATAGCGGATACGGGTCCGAAGGGGGGCCAGGGCGTCCAGGGGCAATTTTTCGATTGTTGCCAGTCTGCGGGCCGCTTCTTCATACCGTCCGATTCTGACCAGGGCCTCTAGAGATGCCGCCCGGGCAGGAGGAGCCAGATTCGCGGTCTCAGGCAAGATCAGGTCCTGCCAGCGGGATTCAAGCAGAGCCGACTTGTTTTCATCGTCTATCCCCTCGGGAGGCGGCAACAGTGGGAGAGTCCAGTGGGGTTTCGGCACAATGGTTACCGGCGTATGGGGCCGGCCGAGAAACTCCCGCCAGCGCCCCTGCCATACAGACGTATACCTGCCGGTCGCCTTCAGTTCACTGCCGACCCGGCGATAACCAGGCATTCCTGGCAGGTCGAAGACGATGGCAGGGCGGATGCCGTTCTCTTTCTGCCAGCGGATATCAACAGCGAGTCGGTGGCTCCTGGTATCCGGGGTTGCGACGGCCGAGGCGGGCAGTCGTCTCAGCAGGACCGAGACAACGAGATCGTCGCGATCCCTGGCGACGAAAGTCTTCACGATGTTTTCATCTTCGGGCAGGGATCCGAGATTCGGTGTCGCCCTGGCGTCCTTGAGTCGTATCTCCAGTTTCTGGCCGAGAACGCGAATGTCCCATGCCGGAATGCGATCAAAGTCAAGTTTGATCCTTGATTGGCCCGGCCCTCCGCCCGCACTGACTCCGGATAAAACAGCCGGTCGATCACCGGCCGCCTGACCTGCGGCCGGGGCGAGGAGGATGATGAGTGCCGTGAAGGCTATATGGATCAATTTTGACATCGGCCCTCTCTTTGCCGGTTTGATTCCGACTGAACCTTCTGCGATCCCTGTGCCAAGTTGTAACCAATCAAAAACAAAGAGAAAAACCGATCGTCACTCAGGCGCGGCATGTTTTCGACGTACTTTTGACATCGCTCATCAGCCGGCTTGTGCCCTATTGGGTCGACCGACTGGCGAAAGTCTGTTTTCGGGTAAAGGTCCTGCGAACTGAGCCGATATGAGAGTTGACAGGCCGCACCTCTGGGCCGCGAATCGGGACTGTCCGCAAACGGGCGAGTCAGGAATACAGCGAGGGAACCATGAGCCAGATCACAGACGACCAGATCGAAATCATCAACGACTTTGTCCAGGAAAGCCGGGACATGCTCGACAACCTCGAACCGACGATCATCGAGCTTGGACAGAGCTGTCAAAAAGTCGACTGCTGGGCGGTTCTGGATTGCACCAACGAGGCGTGCCCTCGGCACGGCAAAGGTGGGAAAGGTGCCTGCTGGCTTGATGAAGGGTACGTCGGTGACGGCGCTGGGCGCTGTGTGTTTGCCGAAAGTGAAGCCGACTGCCGTCAGTGTCAGGTCTTTGCCCTGACCAACGGTGATCCGGAAACCATGAACGCGATTTTTCGATTGTTCCACTCCATGAAGGGGAGCGCGGGGTTTCTCGAACTGAACAACATCGCCCATGTGGCTCATCAGGCGGAAAACCTGCTCGATCTTGTTCGTCAGGGGAAGATCCTGCTGGAAAACGACCATGTCGATTTGTTGTGCCGCAGCTGCGACTTTGCCCGTGAGGCCCTCGAATATATCGAGAAGGAATACCGGGATGACGATATGGAAGAGGCCGCAGGCCTCGTTGCCGGCGAGCTGGGCGAGGCCATTGAAGCCGCGAGGAAGTCGGCCGAATCGTTGACCGCGCCTTCGGGTTCCGGTCTGCCAGACGAGGATGTTGCTTCGAATGGTGCCGAAAAATTGGAGCAGCTGGGCGACGACCTGTTGACCAAATTCATTCAGGAGGGGGATGAGCTGCTGCAGACGGCGGAACAACAGGTGCTTCAGTGGGAAAAGGAGCCTGACAACCTTGATCTGGTGGCCGAGCTGTTCCGTACCATCCACAGCTTCAAGGGCAACTGTGGTTTTGCCGGCTTCGCCAGCATGGAACACCTGGCTCATGCCATGGAGTCCGTCCTTGATCGCGCCCGCAAGGGCGAGAAGATACCGGTTGAGCCGGTCTGTGAAGTCCTGCTCCGGTGCTTTGATGTTCTGTCAGCCGGTGTCGCCTCGCTGGCTGAAAACGGATCCGAGAACCTGGCCGAGACAGAATCCATTCTGGCTGACCTGGAGGCAGCGGTGTCAGGGCGGACCGAAGAGAATGGGACCAATCGCTCGGATGATCCCGCTCCGGATCCTGAGGAGTTGAGAATTGCCGATATCCTGGTGCGTCGGGGAGTTGTCGCCATGGGAACCATGGCCACCCTGATGCGTACCAAGAGCCGTCCCCTGATTGATGCCCTGGTTGGTTGTGAAATCGCCACCCGCGATGCGATTGACAAGGCGCTGGCTGAGGAGGAGGCCGAACAGGCCAGGCTTGAGAAAGAACGCAAGGAGGCCGAGGCTGCCGAGGCTGCCAAAAAGGCGGAAGAGCAGAAGAAAAAATCCCCGCCCCGGCCCGGGCCGGTCAAACAGGCTCAGGCACGCAGGCCCGCTCCACCGCAGAAGCGCCAGGACATACGCGTAGATCTGGAAAAGCTCGACAAGCTGATCAACCTGATCGGGGAGATGGTCATCGCCGAAAACATGCTCGTTCACAACCCCGACCTGGAAGGCCTGGAGCTGGAGAATTTCGCCAAGGCCAGCCAGCAGATGAGCAAGATCGTGCGCGAACTGCAGGAGATGGCCATGGTGATCCGCATGATTCCGGTATCGGGCCTGTTCCGGCGCATGATCAGACTGGTTCATGACCTGTCGAACAAAACCGGCAAGAAGGTCGAACTCGAACTCGAGGGCGAGGAGACCGAGGTCGACAAGACCGTCATCGAGCAGATTTCCGACCCGCTTGTCCACCTGTTGCGCAATTCTCTCGACCACGGTTTTGAATCGCCTGAGGAGCGACTGGCGGCAGGCAAGCCAGAGAAGGGAATGCTCAAACTCAGTGCCAGGCATGAGGAGGGGGAGGTCTGGATCACCGTGCAGGATGACGGTCGGGGACTCGACCGTGACAGGATTCTCGCCAAGGCGATCGACAAGGGGCTGATTGAGGGGGATGGTGCCGAAATGAGCGACCGGGCCGTTTTCAATCTGATTTTTCAGCCCGGCTTTTCGACCGCCGAAAAGATCACCGACATTTCCGGCCGTGGCGTCGGCATGGATGTCGTGCGGCAGAACCTGGAGAAGATACGCGGCAAGATCGAGGTCTACAGCAGCAAGGGGGAGGGGACGACCATCAGGCTGCGTATTCCTCTGACCCTTGCCATTATTGATGGCCTGATGGTGCGCGTTGGCCAAACCCGTTGCATCCTGCCTCTGCTGGCCGTGCGTGAAATCTTCCGCCCGGTTCTGGACAACCTGACGCATACCCCGGACGGCCAGGAGCTGGTGAGGGTTCGCGAAAACTTCCTCCCCATCCTGCGCCTGCACCGCGTAATCGATATCGAACCCGACTCGCGCCGGCTGGAGGAGGGGGTGCTGGTGATCCTGGAACACCAGGGCGACCGCATCTGCCTGATGGTCGATGAGATCCTTGGACAGCAGCAGACGGTGATCAAGGGGCTGTCCGACTACCTGGGCAATGTCGATGTCGCGGCCGGCTGCACCATTCTCGGCAACGGCGATGTCTGCCTGATTCTAGATGTCGGCAGTCTCATCGACCTTGTCGAACAGGGCAACTGCGTCGAACTGGAACCGGACCAGGTTTACTCGAAGGCCGGCTGAAGCCGATGCCTAGTGAATAACAGACTGGCCTGAACGAACAACAGAACCCGAAGGAGTGACAAGATGGAAAGCACAGCTGTCAGCATGGATATGAACGGCATTGAAGATGTCGACGGTCTCAAGGGCAAGTATCTGACCTTCCACATCGCTGATGAGGACTACGGTATCGAAATTCGCCATGTGACCGAGATTATCGGCATTCAGGCGATTACCGACGTCCCGGACATGCCGGCCTTCATCAAGGGGGTCATCAACCTGCGCGGCAATGTCATCCCGGTCATGGATGTGCGTCTGCGCTTCCGGCTGCCGGAAATACCCTACGAAGAGCGGACCTGCATCGTCGTCGTTCACATCGAAGACAAGACGGTCGGTCTGGTGGTTGACCGGGTGAACGAGGTGGTCGATATCGCTGATGCCGACATCGAGCCGCCGCCACGCACCAAGTCGGAAAGCAGCCAGTACATTCAGGGGATGGGCAAGGTCGGCGACCATGTGAAGATTTTGCTTGATGTCGACCGATTGCTCTACTGCGAAGAAATGGAAAAGTTCCGTAGCGGAAACGATATCTGATCCGGAAGTTACTGGAGGCGGAACCATGACAGCAACGACCAGCTCCGTATCGCAGATGCTGCCATTGCAGGCGACAGGTATGCTCTCAATCAGTGACGAGGAATTCGAGAGCATCCGACGACTGGTCTATGACCGCTTCGGCATCAACCTGACCGAGCAGAAAAAATCACTGGTCGTCGGTCGGCTGCAGAAGCTGCTGCGACAGCATGGTTTTGCTGACTTTTCGAGTTATTTTGACCACTTGCAGAAAGATCGAAGTGAAAAGGGCCTGAGTGAACTGGTCGACCGGATTTCGACCAACCATACCTATTTCAACAGGGAAAAGGACCATTTCGACTATTTTCGCGACACGGCCCTGCCGGCAGTGCTTGAGCGGCTGAAGGAACAGAAGCGCTTCGACCTGCGCATCTGGTGTGCCGGTTGTTCGACAGGTGAAGAAGCCTACATGCTGCTCATGATCATGCGCGAGGTCATGGGAAGCGACTACGGTCGCTGGCAGGCCGGCATCCTGGCGACCGACATCAGCAGCCGGGCTCTCGGTATCGCCAGGGAAGGGCGCTACAGCGCCGAGGCTCTTGACCACCTGCCGGAAAGCCTGAAGAAAAAATATTTTCGCAATCGGGGAGACGGTACCTGGCAGGTTGTCGACGATTTGCGAAAAGAGGCGACCTTCCGGCGTTTCAATCTGATGAACGATACCTTCCCCTTCAAAAAGCCCTTTCAGGTCATTTTCTGTCGAAACGTCATGATCTATTTCGACCAGCAGACAAGAGACCGGCTTGTCGCAAGGTTCCACCGGCATACGGAGAAGGACGGCTATCTGTTCATCGGCCATTCGGAAACCCTGACCCGCAACCAGAGCCTGTACCGATATCTGTTGCCGGCCGCCTATCAGAAGATGGAGCAATGATTCATGTCCAGGCGTGTGCGTGTTCTTGTGGTCGATGATTCGGCTCTTGCCCGCCAGGCTATCTGTCGGGGACTTGCCCTCGATCCGGATATCGAGGTGGTGGGGGAAGCCGCGGACGCCTATATGGCCAGGGACCAGATTCTGAAGTCGCGCCCGGATGTCATGACTCTCGATGTCGAAATGCCGCGCATGAACGGCGTCGAGTTCCTGCGCCGGCTCATGCCGCAGTATCCCCTGCCTGTTGTCATGGTCAGTTCCCTGACCCAGGCAGGCTGCCAGATTACCATCGACGCTTTGCAGGCCGGAGCGGTCGATTTTGTCGCCAAGCCGAGCGGCCTCGGGGCCGATCTGGCCAGTGTCCTGGAGGAACTGCGCGTCAAGGTCAAACTTGCGGCCACGATCGATGTCAGCCACTGGGCACAAAAATCTCAGCATCCAGGCCAGGCGCCTGTTGGCGCTTCTAAAGCGACATTTCGCTCCGACCTGCTGGTGGCCATCGGCGCCTCAACCGGTGGTACCGAGGCCACCCGCAAAATTCTGTCGCAACTGCCGGCCGCTTTCCCCGGCATCGTGATTACCCAGCATATGCCTCCCGGCTTTACCAGCATGTATGCTGAAAGCCTGGACCGATGTTGCCAGATGCGCGTCCGCGAGGCGCGGGACGGTGATGCCGTTCGAGCCGGCGAAGTTCTGATCGCGCCCGGAGGACGCCATATGCGGTTGAGGCGTGGGCGGGCGGGGCTGAGCGTTTCCTGCGAGCCCGGCGAACCGGTCAATGGACATTGTCCGTCAGTCGATGTGCTGTTCGATTCCGTGGCCCAGGTCGCCGGTCCCAGGGCCGTCGGCGTCATTCTGACCGGGATGGGTGGTGACGGTGCCCGTGGCCTGCTGGCCATGGCGCGTGCCGGAGCCAGAACCATCGGGCAGGACGAGGCGACAAGCGTCGTCTATGGCATGCCGAAGGAGGCCCACAAACTCGGTGCCGTGCAGAAACAGCTGGCGTTGCCCCGGATCCCCTCGGCCCTGGTTGAACTGGTTTCAGGAGGGGGCCATGTCTGACCTGATTCTCGGTATCGGCGATTTCGGCGCCTCGCGAGACCCGGCCGCCAGCATCAAGACCTACGCGCTTGGCAGCTGTATTGCTGTCGTGCTGCTTGATCCTTCAACGCGCACCGTCGGCATGATCCATTTCGCATTGCCTGATTCCTCCGTCAACGGACGAAAGGCGCAGGACAAACCGGGTTATTTTGCCGATTCGGGTATCCCGCTGCTGATCCGGGAGATGAGCAGGGTCAGTGGCAACGGCAACAGCAGCCGATGGGTGGCCAAGCTAGTCGGAGGAGCCGCGGTCATGAAATGTGAAGACAATTTCAATATCGGCAAGCGCAACATAATGGCCGCCAAGAAAATTCTCTGGGAAAAGGGGATAAAGCCCGTTGCGGAGGATGTCGGCGGAAATTACAGCCGCACCGTGACTGTTCCGGTGGGAACCGGCGAGGTGATTATCTCTTGTCCGGGCCGCGGTCAGTGGAAAATCTGAGGGAGCTGAGCATGGAACAGACAAGGGAAAAGATTCGCAAGGCCATTGCCCGGGCACCCGTCCTTTCCGTCCACGCCCAGCGCCTTCTGCAGATCTGCGCCAGCCGCGACCATGATGTCGAGGATGTCATCGAGGTTATCCGGTGTGACGCCACCCTTACCGCCAGAGTCCTGCGGGTGGTTAATTCTTCGGTTTATGGTCTGCTGACCCCGATCACGACGATTGAACGGGCCGTGACCTACCTAGGAGAACGAATGGTGACCTGCATCGCCCTGGGGGAGAGCGCCGGCCGGCTCATGAAAAAGCCGCTGCCTGGCTACGAGGCCAAGGGCGGCGACCTGTGGAAACACGATCTTTACGCCGGGTTCGCGGCACGCCAGGCGGCTTTGCACGCCCGTGGGGAACTGGATGCTGATCTCGCCTTTACCGCCGGCCTTTTGCATGACATCGGCAAGGGGATTATCAACGATTTTCTGGTGGACAGTGCTGAACGGTTTGTTTCCGGGATCGCCAGCGGCGAACTGCCGGACTACCTGGACGCTGAACGTCAACTGCTCGGCTATGACCACTGCGAGGTCGGACTCGAGCTGGCCCGTCAGTGGCGACTGCCCACCCCGATTCATTGGGCGGTCGCCTGGCACCATACCCCGGCCAGGGCCCCCGAGGAAGGCAGGCCCCTGGTTTATGCCGTTCATGTTGGCGACGTTCTGGCCATGATGGCCGGCTATGGCACGGGAAGTGACAGCCTCCAGTACGGCCTGGCCAAAGACTGGAAGGACCATATCGCCCTTGATGACGGAGAACTTGACCGGCTGGTTCTGGAGGTAAACGAAGAATTCAACCAGGCTGTTGAAGCCATGAACGACGAATAATCAGTCAGTTGGTTGCAACGAAAAGACTTTTGGGAGGTTCGTTATGGGAAAATCGGTTTTGATTGTTGATGACTCCAACACCATGCGCAAGATCGTGGCGCGCTCGTTGCGCCAGGCCGGTTTCGACTTCGAAACCATTCTCGAAGCCGGAGACGGACAGGAAGCGCTGAATGTTCTTGACGGCAACAGTGTCGACATCATCCTCAGCGACATCAACATGCCCAACATGAATGGGGTCGAGTTCCTGCGCAAAAAGGCCGAGGACCCGGCCATTGCCGGCATCCCGGTGGTTATGATCACCACAGAGGCCGGCTCCGATATTCTGCGCGAAGCCCTGAACCTGGGCGCCAAGGGGAGCGTGAAAAAGCCGTTCACGCCCGACCAGATACAGGCCACCCTGGGAGATTATGTCTGATCTTTCACTGAAAGCAGCCAAGGAGAGCAAAGTGGACTTTGCGCAATGCCTTTCTGACGGCACCAGGGAAATTTTCACAACCATGCTGATGGCTGATGTTGCCGGTGGCAATCCCTGGGACCGGTCACCTGAGGAGTTTGATCGTGATCTGACCAGCATGGTCGGAATGGCCGGCGGTTGTCGCGGGCTGGTCGCGATCCATTGCCCGAAACAGGTGGCTCTGGGCGTCACCGGTTTTCTTCTGGGTATGGACGTCGAAGACTTTGGCGAGGATGTTTTTGATGCCATGGGAGAGTTCGCCAACATGCTGGCGGGCATCGTCAAGGCCGAATTGTCAGCCAGAGGTCTCGAGGTAAGTCTGGCCATCCCGTCGGTCGTGACCGGACCGGACTACAGTGTCGACAGCAGCATCGAAGGTGAGAATGTCGCCCTTTGCTTCGAGACTGATCATGGGCCGTTCCTGGTCGAGCTGCAGCTGGAAGGTTCGGCGGTTGCGGCCTGACCCATCGAGGAGATCATTATGAGCCTGGCGATATCTGGCAGCAGTCATGGGTTCAGTCGCTTCGACGCCATTGTCGGCGATGCGCTGGCGGACCTGTTTGCCGGAATGATCCCGCTGCCCCTCGAGCCTGCAGGTTGCGCGGAGGCACGACCGGAAGACTTCAGCGATTGTTATTCGGCGCTGATCGGTTTTGTCGGCGACCTCAGGGGGATGGTCGGCATGCACTGTGACGCCTGTTTGGCCCAGGCCTGCTTCCAGGCGATGCTGGGACTGGATGAAAAAGGCTCGCCCGAAGAGGTTCGCGACCTGGTTGGCGAGATGGCTAACATTCTCGCGGGCGGTATCAAAAGTGGTCTGCTGCAGGCGGGGGATGCCATTGATATCGCCGTGCCGCAGCTCTTTTCAGGCCGTGGCTACCAGGTTCATCTTCCGGCCGGCGGCAGCTGGGCCGGCTGGTATTTTCAGGTGAATGGCTCCCGAATGCTGGTTGAACTGAAGCTGCTCGACTGACAGGGAACATGGACAGACTGGATGTAGCCCGAAAAATACTGCAGTCCTTCCCGTCCCGGGGACAGGAGGAGCTGAGCGCGCTGCTGGGGCAGGATATCACCCTTGCATGCACCGGTATTGAGGCCGGCGACCGGCAGGCATTTTTCGACCAGCGCGAAGGCAAGCTGGTGCTGGCCAGTATTCGGGTGGAGGGGGAAACGCCCGGCCAGGCCTGGTGCGTCGCCTCCCTGCCGGACGCGGTGCGCCTTGGTGGCACCCTGATCATGCTGCCGGAAGAAGAGATCCAGGAGAGGATAGCCGGCGGCGAATTCGGCGATGAAGCCCAGGATGCCTTTGGGGAAATCATCAACGTCCTGACCGGAGTTTTGTCCAGCCTGTTCGAAAAGATATACCCGGACCAGATTCGCATGGTGAAAACCGGCGTCGAGATGGTTGATGCTCTCGAAGCCGCTGCCGGGGGAGACAACCCCTTTCCGGAAGGGCCGCTGGTTATTCTGGAAGCCTCCGGTGCTTTGGCCGGCAGCGACTTTTCGGGGCCCATGCTGCTGGTTTTCCCCCAGGAACTGTTTGGTGATGAAGAAGCCGAAGCGGGGCTGCCTGTCGGGGAAGAAAAATCAGAGGATGCTGTTCCGGCGGAAAGCGAACCCGCCCCGGCTACAGAGGTGAAAGACGCGGCCAACAGGGGTACCGAACCGGTAGAGTCCGGAACGTCGACCGAGGCTGCTGAGCAAAAGACGGTGGCATCCGGGCTGACACTGGCAGAATTGATCAAAATAGCCAGATTGGCTGTCGGCCGGGTCGGAACCGAGGTAACCGGTTTTCTCGGCCAGAATGTGACCGTAGGTGGCGCAAAGGCCAGGGTTGCGCCGCATGGTGAACTATTCGCTGGACTTGACGGACAGCAGGTTCTGGCAGAGATACAGATGGAAGCTGCTGACAAGCACCAGGGCTGGATGCTGGTGCCCCTTTCAGCTGCCATTCGAATGGGTGGTACACTGATCATGCTGCCGGACGCCGAACTCGAAAGCCGTCTGGCAAGCGGTGAATTCGGCGAAGAGGACGGAGACGCCTACGGTGAAATCGTCAACATCGTGGCCGGAGTCTTCACGACTGTTTTCAAGGAGCAGTGCAAAAAGGATCCGATCCGTTTTGTCAAGACCGGTTTTCAGCTCGTCGATCCGCTCGAGATCGAAGCCGGCGGCAGCCTGCCTGCCGGTGAAGGAGACTTCCTTTTTGTCGAAGGAACCCTGACGTTTGCCGACAAGGATCTGGGCGCGGTGCGCTGGTTTTTCCCGGTCGAGGCCTTCAATTTGGCTGACGACGCTGCGCCCGGGAATCCTTCCGGAGCCGATGAAGGTGCCGTGGCAGAGACCGGAACCGAGGGGGGTGACGGGGAGGCGCAAAACACGGCGGCCGGGGCGAAGCCGGTCGTTGTTCTCTACTGCAACGATGAAGAATCGGGCCGGATTTTCGCTTCTGAGGCCGAGAAGGTCGGCTTCCTTGTCCGCCGGGCGAACCTTTCGGCTGCAGATGGGGATGAGTTGCTGATAACGCCTGATGTCAGGCTTGTGCTGCTGATCATGGACGATGTCGGTGAAAAGGGATTGGCGGCAGCGATCCGCATTCATGCGTTGGTCAAGGATCGTGTCCCGGTCCTTGCTGCCGGTCCCAACTGGACCCGCAGCATGGTTCTGCGCGCCATCAAGTACGGTATCCGGGATATCCTCGTTACCCCGGCCCAGCCGGATTCCATCGGCAGCAAGATACGGGAACATGCCGCATGAGGCCTGATCAAAACAAGTATGGTTCAAACAGACGAAGGGCCCCGGCTATTTCCCGGGGCCCTTCGTCTGTCACACACGCAAGGAGGAGGATGGAGGTTCAGGCGCAGGATGCCTGCTGGATGCCAAGGCCGATGTCGATCTGTTTTTTCTTGATCTTTTCAATCAGGGTTGTGCGCTTCAGGTTGAGCAGGCGGGCCGCTTCTTTTTTGTTGCCGCCGGTGCGGGCCAGCGCCTGGCTGATCAGCTGACGTTCGAGGCCGTCGACCAGGTCGTTGAAATCGATCCCTTCACCGTTCCAGATGGCGTCGTGCAGGGCCAGTGGAGTCACCGAGGCGGTGGAGGTATTGGTGTCCGCGATGGCGTCTTGACCCTGTGCCGCGATGTGGGCGGTGTATTTGGCCGGCAGGTCTTCGATTCCGACAGTTTCGCCGCCGTGCAGCACGACCAGCCGCTGCACCAGGTTTTCGAGTTCGCGGACGTTGCCGGGCCAGGGATAGGTGGCAAGGGCGCGTACGGCTTCTTCGGAAAAACCCTGAAGCGGGTTGCGTTTGCCGCGGTTGAAGACGCGACAGAAGCTTTCCAGCAGTACGGGGATGTCGTCACGGCGGTCCCGCAGGGCGGGGATCTGCATCGGAATGACACTCAGGCGGTAGTAGAGGTCTTCGCGAAACTTGCCTTCGGCCACGAGCTTTTCCAGGTCTCGGTGGGTGGCGGCGACGATGCGCACATCGACCGGAACAGGTTTGACGCCGCCAACCGGTTCATATTCCTTTTCCTGCAGCACCCGCAGCAGCTTGGCCTGCAGCGATGGTTTCATGTCGCCGATTTCGTCGAGGAACAGAGTGCCGCCGGCAGCGTACTGGATGCGACCCATCTTGTTCTGGGTGGCACCGGTGAAGGCACCCTTGACATAGCCGAACAGTTCGCTTTCAAGCAGGTCATCGGGGATGGCGGCACAGTTGACCGGTACGAAGTTCTTCTGGCTGCGGGGACTGCGCGAATGGATCGCCCGGGCAACCAACTCCTTGCCGGTGCCGCTTTCTCCCTGAATAAGGACGGTGCTGTCGCCGTCGTCAGCGACCTGGTCAATGATCCGGAAGAGTTTCTGCATCCGCAGCGAGGTTCCGATGATGCCTTCGTAGCCGTCAGATTTCCGGAACATGTTGCCTCCTTTTGGGTCCGTGCCCTGCCGGGCGAACTGTCAGAATGTTGTCCCCGTCTTTCTCAAGATCGGTGCCAAAAGGAAAAAAACAGGTCAAATTTTTGAACCGAAAACGATTGGAGGGGTGGTGAGGTCCCATGGCAGAGGCGTTTCGTCAGGACAAGAAAAAAAACGCCAGATTGCTCGTGCCGGGGAAATTGCCGTACAGGGCGTCCCGTGAGGTTTTGAACAGCGGGAAGAAGTGTGCCACAGGTGTGCACTGTGTCATGGCACAGTGTGTCATGACACAGTGCACGGGAGGGGATGGAGTCAGAGACCGTATTCCTGGATCTTGCGATAGATGGTGCGCCGGCTCATGCCGAGCAGTTGGGCGGCCCGGGTTTTGTTGCCGCCGGCCTGCTGCAGGGCTTCGATGATCGAGGTGCGATCGTCGCGGAACCCCTTGTTCGGGCCATCCTGCACCGCCCTGGTCGTGGCGGTCCGGCCGAGCAGGTCCTGAGAGAGATGCTCGGTGGTAATCATGCTTTCCTGGCACAGGACGAAGGCGTGCTCGATGGCATGTTCCAGTTCGCGTACGTTGCCCGGCCAGCTGTAGCGCCGAAAAATATCCATGACGTTGTCAGACACGCCGCGCACCTGTTTTCCGAAGCGGGCGTTGAATTTCTGCACGAAAAAGTCGACCAGAAGTTGCAGGTCGTCATCGCGGTCCCGCAGGGGTGGCAGCCGCAGGCTGACAACATTGAGCCGGTAGTAGAGGTCTTCGCGAAATTCGCCGGCTTCGACCTTTTCCAGCAGATCCTTGTTGGTCGCGGCAACGATGCGGACGTCGACCTTGATCGGAGTCGAATCGCCGACCCGTTCGATGGTCTTTTCCTGAAGCACCCTCAGCAGGCGCACCTGCATGGCCGGTGAGATGTCGCCGATTTCGTCCAGGAAGATCGTACCGCCGGCGGCCTTCTGGAAGCGCCCGACCTTGTTGCCGGTGGCACCGGTGAAAGCGCCCTTGACGTGGCCGAACAATTCGCTTTCCAGGAGCGTTTCCGGCAGGGCGGCACAATTGAATTTGATCAACGGTCCGTTGCGGCGATCCCCCATCCGGTGCAGGGCTTCGGCGACCAGTTCCTTGCCGGTGCCCGATTCACCGGTGACCAGCACGGTGGTATCGACTGAAGCCAGTGAATGAATCAGATTGTAGACCTTCTGCATGGCCGGACAGTTGCCGATCATGTTGTCCGGCTGGTGCTGCTTGCGGAGGTCGTCTTCGAGAGTGACCAAGGGAGTCTCGTCTCGAAGCACCAGAACCGCGCCGCTGAAATGGCGCCCCTGGGTTATCAATGGCGCCGAATGGAGCGAAAGAACCTTGCGGCTGCCGGACCCGGCCGCGGCGAACTCGACCCTGTATCGCTCAGCCGGTTGCCGGGTCTGCAGGGTCTGTTCGATCAGTTCAGCACAGGTGGCACCGACCATGCCGATGCCGTCGATTCGTTCGCCGATCACCTCGCCGGCTACTCCCAGCAGTTCGCGTGCCGCCTCGTTGATCTCCTGCAGGTGCAGCTGTGGGTCGACGGTGAGGATACCGTCCTGAAGGCACTGGAAGATTGCTTCGAGGTGGGCCTGGTACTCCTCCTTCTGCCGGCTCAGGTCCAGATGGGTGAACGCGAGTTTTGCCAGCTTGAGCAGGGTCTCCTGCCGTACCGGTTTGGAGAGGTAATCAAATGCGCCCAGACGAACGGCCTCGGCCGCGGTTTCAACTTCGGGTGCGCCGGTGATCATGATGACCGGAGCCTTGATCTTTTTCTTGCGGATGACGCGCAGGACGTTGATGCCCGAATGCTGGCCCAGCATGATGTCGAGGAATATCAGGTCATAGGGGGCTTCTGCCAGCATGGTCAGGGCCTGGTCGGCCGATTCGGCGGTGTCAACCAGGTAACCTTCATCCTCGAGGAAGGTTTTGAAGGTCAGGCGGATGCTCTCTTCGTCATCAATACAGAGGATTCGGCGGTTTTTTGTAATATTCATGATTTATTCGCCAGTGGCAGTGTGAGAATAACCCTGGTGTAGTCATTTTCCCGGCTGTCGAAGTCGATCTGGCCACCGTGTTCCTGGATTATGCCATGACAGATACTCAGCCCGAGACCGGTCCCCTCGTTCTGGGGCTTGGTTGAGAAGAAGGGATTGAGAATGCGGTTGACCAGGTGCGCGGGAATTCCGGTGCCGCGGTCCTCAACAACGACTGTCGCCATGCCCTTTTCCCGGTCGACGTCCGCGCTGACCAGGAGTTTCTTGTTTGGGTCGGTACCCTGGAACCGGGCGTTCAGGGCGTAGCGGGCATTGTTGAACAGGTTTATGAAAACCTGCTCCAGTTGCTGGTGACGGCCAAGCAGGCAGGGGAAGTCGGATGGGATGTCGATGGAGATGGAGATGCCATCCTTTTTCAAACGGGCCTCGCACAGGGTCAGGGCCTCGCAGAGGATATCCTGCAGCCGGACCGGGCGAGGTTCCTCCTTCTTGTCGCGCGAAAAGCTGAGAAGATTGCCGACGATGGTGGCAATACGGTCCCCTTCCTTGAGGATGCGCTCGGCGATCTCGTCGGTTTGCCCTTCCTTGGCGGCCCGGTTCACCATGATCTGGGCGTAGTTGATAATGCCGTTGATCGGGTTGTTGATCTCGTGCGCCACTCCGGCGGCAAGCTCGCCAAGGGCCGCAAGCTGGCCAGTGCGCATGGTCTGTGCCTGCAGCCGAATCTTCTCGGTGACATCGTGAGCAAGCACCATCACCTGAATGACCCGGCCCTCGGGATCCTGGATCGGAAAGGCCCGCAGTCCCCAGGACCGTTCATCCGGGGTGCCGACCAGGGAGGTGGTCGGTTCCCCCGATTCAAGGCAATTGCGCACCATTTCGGTGTCGCAGGGGAGGTTGCACTGACCGTGCAGCTCTTCACAGTGACGGCCAAGCAGCAGGTCGAGACTGCGGCCGGTCGCCTGGGTCGCCCCCCTGTTGGCCCAGCTGATCTCGAGCTTTGGAGTCAGGAGAAACAGCGGATCGGGAATGCCGTCGAACAGCACCTGGAACTGGTCGTACAACAGCTGGTAGTTGCGTTTCTGCCGGCTCAGGGCCTGCTGGTGCTGTTTCAGTTCGGAAATGTTGTGCAGCAGGCAGTGGGTTCGGATGATGCCCCGTTCAGGGTCCTTCTCCAGCCGCCCTTCAACCCGGACCTCGACCGGGTGCCCCTTGTGGTCGATCATGGTGAACTCGGCACCGTCGACTCTGCCAGATTTAAGGAACTCCGGGAACCGCTCGGTGAGCAACTGGCGTGATTCCTCGCTGAGGAGTTCAGCAACCGGTTTGCCGACCAGTTCTTCTCTGTGGTAGCCGAGCATGCGTTCGAAAGCCGGATTGACATCGAGGAAACGTCCCTGGGCATCGAGGGACTGGTAGGCGATGGGCGTACTGCTGTAAAAGCTGCCGAGCTTTTCCCTGTTTTGGGCCAGCCCTTGTTCGGCCAGTGTTTCCCGGGTGACGTCGAGTGAGACAACCAGGACTTCCTTCCAGCTTCGGCGCTGGCCGGGAGGAATGACCCCCTTGAGGTTGAGATGAATGGTTTCTCCCCTCAGGGTACGGTTTTCGCCCCTGGTGCTGATCTCGGTTGCTCCCGAGGCCATCTGCGCCAGTTCCCGGCCGAAGGCGGAGAAGCTGTTTTCGGTAAAGACCTTGTCAAGGTTTGCCAGCAGCTCCTTTTTGCTGCGGGCCCCGAACAGGCGCACTGTTTCCCTGTTGACATCGATGATGCGCACCAATTCGGCACATTGGCGCACGACTTCAGGGTGCTCGGCAAGATATCGCTTCCAGTCGCCGATTCTCTGTTCCCTTTTCAGTCTATTGAGGAACCGACGCACCTCGGAGAAATCCTCGATCCAGGCGGGGACTGGCAGTTGCTGGAAAATTGTCTTGTTATCAAGGGCACACATGGCAGCCAGTTCAAATCAGGGGAGTGAGAACCTGTGTAATTTGGTTTGCCGGCAAACCTTACAAGACCCGTGCCTTTTTCCTTACTGGGCTTCGGTCAGTTTGCTGCGGTAGGCGAGGGCCTTTTCGGCCATGGTCAGCAGTGTGTCCTGCCGGACGGGTTTCGGGATGTAGGCAAAGGCGCCGGAACGGATCGCCTCCGAAATCGTCTGTTCGTCGGGCGCGCCGGTGACCATGACGACGGGAGTATGGGGAAGATGTTCCCTGATTTCCTTGAGCAGCGTAAGGCCGGAATGCAGACCGAGGAGCAGGTCGAGAAATATCAGGTCGAAGCTGCGGCTGGTGAACAGTTCGCGTGCCTCCTCCGAGGAACTGGCGGTTTCGACCTGGTAGCCGTGATCACCGAGCAGGTATTTGAAGGTGAAACGGATGCTCTCCTCGTCATCGATAACCAGGATTTGTTTCTGCATGAACGGCACGCCTTTCGTGATTTTGCGGCGCCAGGGGTTGCTCTGGGCCATCGCCTTCAATAAATACCATATTTCCCGCCTGTTTGCTGGCCGGAAATAGACTTTTTCGCATACACACGCGTGGTTGTCCCCCCGGATCGGCTGTGATAACGTGCCGGCATTGTTGTCGTAACGGAAAAAAGGACATGTCAAGCGGTAAAGTTCGCCTGGATAAATTGCTGGTCGACAGAGGTCTTGCCGGGTCGCGGGAACGGGCCAGGGCCCTGATCCTGGCCGGCCGTGTTCTGGTTGACGACCGACCGGTCGACAAAGCCGGATTTCCGGTCTTTCCCGATGCGCCCGTCCGGGTTCGAGGTGAGGATATCCCCTATGTCTCCCGGGGAGGGCTCAAGCTGGTCGCCGCTCTTGACTTCTTTCCGATTCATGTCGAAGGGCGGATCGCCATTGACGTCGGTGCCTCCACAGGCGGGTTTACCGACTGTCTGCTGCAGCACGGCGCGAAACTGGTCTACGCCGTCGATGTCGGCTATGGCCAGCTGGCCTGGTCGCTGCGCAACGACCCGCGGGTTGTCAGCATGGAGCGAACCAATATTCGCCATCTGGAACCGGAGCGGCTCGAGCACCGGCCGGACCTGGCGGTGATCGACGCGTCCTTCATCAGTCTGGCAAAGGTGCTGCCCGCGACCCTGAGACTGCTGTGTCGTCCCGCCGACATCGTCGCCCTGGTCAAGCCCCAATTCGAAGTCGGCAAAGGGCAGGTCGGTAAAGGCGGGGTGGTTCGTGACGACAGGCTGCGGCAGAAAGCCCTTGAGGACATTTCCGCGTGCGCCCGGGACCTCGGGCTCGAGGTTGCCGGTGCCATCGAATCTCCCGTCCCCGGGCCCAAGGGGAACAGGGAGTTTCTGCTTTACCTCAAGCTGCCGGAGAACTGAGGTGTATCCTATTGTTTTTATCGGTGCCGGTCCCGGCGACCCTGGTCTTTTGACTCTCGCCGGCCTGCAGGCCCTTGAAGCGGCCGAGGTGGTTTATGCCCCTGATCCGTTCGAGCAGACCTTCGCCCAAATCCTGCAAGGAAAACGGGTTGAAGTCCCCTTCGATTACGGCTTTGCTGAACTGGTCGCCAGGCTGAAAAACGAGGCCGAAAAGGCTCCCGTCGCCTTCCTGGTGCCTGGGGATCTGACCTTTTACTCGCCATTTCAACCCTTCATTGACGAGCTCGGCAACCAGGCGCGGGTAATTCCCGGGGTCGGCACCGTCAATGCCGCCGCTGCCCGTTTGGCCAAAACGCTCGATCTGCCAGGTGTCTGCAACAGGGCCGTGATCGCCTCGCCCCGAACTCTCGGAGACGGGGACGATGCTCCGACCCTGCAGGACCTGGCAAGGCCGGGGGTGACCCTGGTGATCTACATGAACAACCTGCCGCTGCCTGAACTGGTGAGGCAGCTGCGTGCCGGATATGGTTGCAATGTCCCCATCGCCCTGTTGCACCGACTGGGCCTGCCAGGAGAAGAAGTGATTCTGTCGGACCTGGATGCCATCGTTGCCAGGGTCGGGGACAGGGACTACTTCAATCTGAGTGGCGAGAACAGGCGTCCGGCCCTGACCCTGGTTCTGGTCGGTGAAACCCTCACTGCTCGCCCGGGAGGGGACTGGTGGGACTGGCGCAGGGAAAACGTCTGGAAACACAGGTCATGAAACTGATCAGTCCGGTCGACAAACTGAATGAGGTTGATCCTCTGATCAAGGCGGGCGCTGGCGAGCTGTACGGCGGGGTCATGCCGCCAGACTGGGAGAAGTACGGCCTGCTTGCCTCGGTCAATCAGCGTACCTTCGCCGGCGCCCAGTTTGAAAGCCTCGAAAGCTTTCTTGAGGGGATCGCCGCGTCGAAGGGGAGCGGGGTCCCTTTTTTTCTTACCTTGAACAGTCCCTTTTATACCGACGATCAGCATCCGCTCCTTGCTGACCTGGTGGCCCGGGCTGCCGAAGCTGGCCTGGCGGGAGTCATTCTGGCCGATCCCGGCCTCTTGCGCTCTTTAAGGGCTGATTTTCCCCGCCTGCAGTTCCATGCCAGCACCCTGGCACATCTCGGCAATGCCGGCGCCGTCCGGTTTTACCGGCGACTCGGCATCGACCGTGCCATTCTGCCCCGGCACCTGAGCGTAGAGGAAATGGCCCGGGTGGTCGCTGCCGTGCCGGATGTAGGATTTGACGCCTTTTTGCTGGTCGGCAAATGCCCCAATACCGAAGGACTGTGCACCTTTCATCACAGCAGCCCAGACAAGATATGGCCCTGCGAAATTCCCTATAAAATCAATGTAGTTGATGGTGACAATTCAGACAGTATCGAGCATGTGGTGGCGCGACAGGCAAGCTGGTCACGCAGCAACAGGCGGCATGGCTGCGGTCTATGTGCCATCCCGCATCTTGCCCGGGCCGGCCTGACCGGCCTGAAGCTGGTCGGGCGTGGCGCACCGCTGGCCATGAAGCTGGCCAACCTGGCCCTGGCGCGCGATTGTCTCGACCTGGCGGCCGGGTCGGATGATTTTTCCGCCTACCGGCGGCAGGCCGTAGCAGCCCACGCCCGGCGCTTTGGCAGCCCCTGCTCACCCAACGTCTGTTACTACCCCGAGTTCTACCTGGGAGAATAGCATCCCGATGTTGCGTCTGCTGCATACTGCCGACCTGCACCTCGGCGCCCGTTTTGCCGCTCTCGGTGAGGTCGAAGAGGAGAGAAGAAGGGATTTTCTGGCCACCCTGAGCCGGCTGGTCGGTCTGGCGGTCGAAAGGGAGGTCGACCTGTTCCTGGTCAGTGGTGACCTGTTCGACCTGCCCAGGCCCGACAAGACCATTGTCTCATGTGTCGAGGGGCAGGTGGACCGCCTGGTGCAGGCTGGAATCACTCCGGTTCTCGTTCCTGGCACCCATGACTGGCAGTCGGGGAGTGACGGCATTTACGGCGGGCGTCATTTTGCCGGTGCCCTTGTACTCAATCGCCCCGGAGCTGTTAAGACAAGGGTCAGAGACCGCGACATCTGGCTCTACAGTCACCCGCCCCAGGTGGAACCGGGGCCCGAACTGACCGAGATCATGCGCCGTCGATCTGAGGATGGTCTGCATGTCGGCCTTTTGCACGGGTCCCTCAGAGGCAGCCCCGAGTGGGAATATCGGGGGCGTGATCTGCCCTTCACACTGGGGGACCTGGCCGAATGGGATCTTGATTATGTCGCGCTGGGCCATTACCACCGTTGGCAGAAGCTCGAGGTCGGCGAACGCCTTTTCGCCTGTTATCCGGGATCTCCGGAAGGGAAGAGGTTCGGCGAGGATGGGCCAAGGTATGCCCTGCTGGTCGAGGTCGACACGCGCCAGGCACGGGCAGAGGCGGTGGAGGTTCAGCAGCGAATGATCAGGCAGGAGTCGCTGGTTCTGTCCGCCGGTATGGATGATGCGGCTGTCGCCTCCGCCGTATGCGAACAGGCTGGCGGCCGGGACCTGGTTCGGCTCACCCTGGAAGGGACCCTTGATCGCGTTCTCGATATTGAAGCCCTGTGGCAGCGTTGTCGACCGGCCTTCTTTTATCTCGACCTGGTCGACCGGACCCGCTGGCACGACCTGGACCACCTCGACCGGCTGGCGCGCGAGGAGACGGTTCGGGGTGAAGTGGTGCGGCGGTTTATGAGGTTGCGTGAGCAGGCGGAGAGCGAGGAGGCGCGGGAGGAAATCGATCAGGCTCTGCGGGAAATACTGGTGCGTTTCCAGTGCCGGGAGGCGTCATGATTCTGCGTGCCGTAGATCTTGAGGCCTTTGGTCTTTTCAACCGGCGCCGTTTTGAGTTCCGCCGGGGCCTGAATCTGGTTCTGGGCCCCAACGAGTCGGGCAAATCGACTCTGATGGAGGCCGTCCCCGCCGTTCTTTTCGGTGTTCTTGACAAAAAAAGGTACGCTCCCTGGGGACGGGGGGCGGGCTGTTGCGCGCGACTCCATTTCGAAACCGTGCGGGGAACTGTTGTCGTCGACCGGGACCTGCTGACCGATGAGGTCAGTTTGCGGACCACCGATGATCTCTACCAGGTTGGCAGCCAGCTGGAAGGCAAGGCCTCACCCCGGGGGCGTTCCCAGGAACGGGAGGTCTATCTTGACCGCCTCGAGGAGCTGATCGGTTTCAGGGACGCAGGTTTGTTCAGGGCCTCTCTCTTTTTTGGCCAGGGCGGGCTTGAGCCGCGATTGGATGTCGGGTTGATCGAACGTATCAAAACCGTACTTTCCGGCGGTGGTGACAGCCATTATGACAGTGTGCTCGCTGATCTCGGGGATGCCCTTTTCGAGGTGACCCGGGACAATCCCTGGGGGCGGGACAAGAGTCATCCGCGCAAACTTGAAAATGCCCGTCAGCAGCTTGACCGTCTGCGGGAGGAATTTGGTCGGCACGAAGAGGCATGGCAGGAATACGGACAGCTTGAGGGGCGCCTGAGGCAGATCGAAACAGAACGCAGAACAGTTGCGGCCAGGCTCGAACAGCTTGAGGCAAGCCTTGAACGCCGGCAGCGGATGCGGCCATTGCAAAAAGACCGGGATCTGCTCGCAGAACAATTGACGGATGCCGTACAACAGCTTGACAAGGTCAGGCAGTACAGGGCGAAGGCGGCTGCTCTCCTGGAGGAGCTGACCGTCCTGTTCCAGTCCCCGGGCAGGCCGGTCGAAGGGGAATCCTTTCGTGCAGCCCACCTGCTGGGACAGGCACTTTCATGGCTGAGCAACGCCGATGGAATCACGCCCGATGGTGCCGTTGACAGCTGGAGGCGGTTGCGTCTGCTGGTCGGCGCCTGCATGGTCGCCTCAGGTGGTGCCGGATTGGTGTTCTGGCTGCTCGGACCGGGGTTGCCTCCGTGGGTGCCGGGGGCTTCTGTCGTGCTGGGGCTGACAGGAGTGGTTCTCATGCTGGCCGCGGGATTGACCGGACGCGCCCAAAGCCGGCAGCCTGCGGAAGAATCCCCCTTCGATGACCTTGGAGCCGTTTTCGCCGTACCCGGCGGCCAGATCCGTGCTCGCCTGTTGCTTAACCGGGATCGGACAGCCGACCTGCTCGCGGGACTGCTTGAATGCCAGGGAGCCCTTGAAGCTCTGGCCGATCAGGACGAACTGTCCGAAAGGGCGCGTCGTCTCACAACAGAACTTGCCATTCTGGATGAACGGATTCAAGGGCTTGCCGGCGAGGGTGGGGCAGAAAGTCTTTCTGGTTCCGAAGCTGAGTTGACTGCCGCGCTCCAGCGGGAAAAGCAGCGCCTGGAGAAACTGGTGGCCGAACGTTCCCGGCTGCTGGAACGTCGCGCGGAAATCGCTCATCTGGCTGAAGACCGGACTGCAATGGGCGATCGCCTGGCCGAACTGGAACAGCAGGTCAGTGACCTGGAGAGGCGGAAACGGGTTCTGACCCTGGCTGTGGGAGAGCTGAAGGCCGCTGTGCGGGAATTCCAGCAGTCCTACCTGCAGCGGTTTTCCGAGCGAACCAGCCGGCACTTCAGCTCTCTGACGGGCGGCCGATATCGGCAGATCAGGATGCAAAGCGACTTTCAGGTCGAAATTCTGGCCGGAAAGGGGTGGCGCCCGAGCACCCGCTTCAGTCAGGGGACAAAAGACGCCCTTGCCCTGGCAT
>RFIO01000097.1 GCA_003695205.1 Deltaproteobacteria bacterium | reverse complement strand
CCTTCGACCACAGCACGCATGAAAGCCTTTTCCTCCTCGGCCCGCTCAAAATCGCTGATCGACTGAAGCACTGCCACTCCGCGACCGCGGCTGGTGAGCAGGATCGGGCGGTGAGTTTGGCTGGTGCGGCGTACGATCTTGCCGGGGTTGACCTTGATGTCGGAGAGGGGAACCACGTCTTCGGAAAATTTCACACCCATTTTGGAGCTCCTTTTCGGTTATTCAAACAACCATTAAAGGCCCTGTCAAGCGGTGCTGTTAAAGGCCCACCGTTCTCTAGTTTGAGGCGCTTTTCTCCCAGGGCAGCCAGGGCAGCCCTTCGCGCAGGCCCTCACGCATCCTTTCAGCGCCGCCCTGGTGGTAGCCATAGACCCTCAGGCCGAAGATGTGCAACATGAGGCTGGCGGCGCGCCGGCGGCTCAACTCGGGGTCGTACTCCTGCTCGAGATAGCCGCGCAGCATCGTCTCGACTTCGGCGAGCTTGGAGGAGGCAAGGGCGTGCAACTCCCCCCCCTCGGCGGCCAGTTCCAGCTGGGTCTTGACCAGGAAACAGCTGCAGTAGTCGCTGCGGGTTGCATCTTCGACGAACCGTTCCAGAAGCGCGCAGATCCCTTCGCCGATGCTCGGCGCGGTCTCGATGATGTCGCGCATCAGCGCCCTCGATTTCTCGGCGTAGGCCTCCAGCGCCTCGCGGAACAGCCCCTCCTTGTTGCCGAAGGCCAGGTAGATCGAGCCGGGCTTGAGGCCGGTCGTCTTGACCACCTGCTGCATCGACGATGCGCTGAAGCCTCGTTCCCAGAACAGCTTGATCGACCTGTCGATCACTTCGTTTCTGTCAAATTGTGCTCTTGCCATGGTTTGTCCCCGTTGCTTGTCGTCCCGACTGAAACCCACTATACATGAAATTGAATGCTCGTTCAAAAATATTGACAGTCCCATCTCTGCAAGCTAGTTTCTGTAAAAACCCTTTTAGCGGAGCGGCGCAACCATGAGCACGACTGACAACCAGAAGGAAACCCTGCAAAAACGTAAAGAACAGGTCGACGCCTCCGTCGCCCGCGCCGACGAGGAGCGGGGCGTGGCGATCCTTTTGACCGGCAACGGCAAGGGCAAATCGAGCTCGGCCTTTGGCATGGTGATGCGCAGCCTCGGTTACGGCTACAAGGTCGGCGTGATCCAGTTCATCAAGGGCAAGCAGCTCTCCGGCGAGGAGATCTACCTGCGCGAGCAGCATCCCGAGGTCTTCTTCGAACAGATGGCGACCGGCTTCACCTGGGACACCCAGGACCGTGAGGGGGACATCAAAGCCGCCGAGCGCACCTGGGCCCACGCCGAAAAGCTGCTGCAGGATGACAGTTACCACCTGGTGGTACTCGACGAGCTGACCTACATGCTCGGCTACAAGTACCTCGACGAGGAGATGGTCCTAAGCGCCATCTGCAACCGTCCGAAAAACCAGAGCGTTGTCATCACCGGCCGCGGCGGCGGCGAGAAGCTGCGCGAGCTGGTCGACACCGTCTCCGAAGTGCAGGAGATCAAGCACGCCTTCAAGGCCGGGGTGAAGGCGCGCAAGGGGGTCGATTACTGACTTTCGAACTGCGTCATCATCGATCGAACAAAAGGCCCGTTGCTGGAACCTCCAGTAGCGGGCCTTTTCCGTGTTCAGTCCCCTTTTCCATAGGGTAAGGGATCCCACCAGATACTTTTTTGAACGACCATTCAAAAAAAGTATTGACACACGACTCTAGGGGCGATAGCTTGAATGAACATTCAAGATGAACTTGTCTGCCGCAAACATCCCAAAGAGCAGAAGGAGAATCCCATGTCCCTCCAGGAACAACTGAACGCACACAAGCAAGAGCGTTTCGCCCAGATCCCCGATGAGGTCAAAACCACCATGCTCAACGACCTGAAACAGCTGAGCGAATCCGGCATTGTGGAAAACGCCCCCAAGGTCGGTGATCTCTGCCCCGACGTGACCCTGCCGAATCAGCGAGGCGAGCAGGTCCGCCTCTCGTCGCTACTGCAGAACGGCCCGCTGGTCGTGACCTTCTACCGCGGCGGCTGGTGCCCCTACTGCAACCTCGAACTGCGCGCCTACCAGCAGGCGCTGCCGCAGATCCAGGCCGCTGGTGGCTCGCTCGTCGCCATCACCCCCGAACTGCCGGATGCGTCACTTTCGACGGCCGAAAAGAACGAACTG
>RFIO01000011.1 GCA_003695205.1 Deltaproteobacteria bacterium | reverse complement strand
TTAGGTCATGTTGACAAAAGACGCACCCAGAGGCGGATGGACGTGATGTCTATGAAGCCGAGGAAACTCTCGGCAGTTTTGTCGTAGCGGGTTGCGACGCGTCGTGCGTTCTTGAGCTTGTTGAAACACCGCTCGACCAGGTTGCGCAAGGAATACAGCGAATGATCGACACCGACGCGCATCTTGCGTGATTTGCGCATTGGGATTTGGGTGAGCACGTTTCGGGCCTCCATCTTTTCCCGAATATTGTCAGCATCATATCCCCTGTCCGCCAGCAGAACCCTCGGCTCGGGCAGGTTGTCGGCCATGACCAAGTCGAATCCGAGGTAATCGGATGTCTGACCCGGAGTGATCTCGGTTCTCATGGGCAGGCCTGCCGCGTTGACGCGGAGGTGGATCTTGGTCGTGAAGCCACCTCTTGAGCGGCCAAAACCCTGTCGCGGAGTCCCCCTTTTGCGCCCGCGGCCTGATGGTGGGCGCGGATCACGGTGCTGTCGACCATTTGCAGGGCGTCTGGAACGGCGCCGCCCTCATTCAGAGCATCCATGATCCGTTCCCACAAGCCGGCCAGCGTCCAACGCCGGAACTGGCGGTAGACGCTCGACCATTTCCCAAACTCCTCGGGCAGGTCGCGCCAAGGAGCACCTGTGCGGGCGATCCAGAAAATTCCATCAAGAACAAGGCGATGGTTGGTGGGTTTGCGCCCGTTCGGAGCTCGGATCGCGTGAATGAAATGTTCAAAGAACGCCCATTCTTCGTCCGACATCAGGTTTCGTGCCAAGCTGGTCTCCATCGTAGATACCAGCTTGAATCACGTTCAGCTCCCAGTGTGAATCCCTTTTGTCAACACGACCTAGGTGTTTGATCCCAGAGTTTGATGGTGTGATCCCTACTTCCTGAGGCCAGCAGGGTGCCGTTCGGGGAAAAGGCCACCGACCAAACTGAATCAGTATGCCCACTTAGGGTGCGCAGCTCTGCGCCGGAGTTGACGTTCCAGCGTTTGATGGTGTGATCCTCACTTCCGGAGGCCAGCAGGGTGCCGTT
>RFIO01000096.1 GCA_003695205.1 Deltaproteobacteria bacterium | reverse complement strand
CCGGTACAGCGGACCGGCCACCCGGTGGGTCAGCAGCATCGAGACAATGGCAATGAACACTCCAGCGGTAACAAGAAAAAACCAGTGCGCCTCGACCAGTTCACGCAGAAGGACCATGGGCGTGGCTCCGATGCGCAGCTGCTGGCCATCATAGGCGATGGTCAGGTTGTCCTGGGACAGGTAGCTGAAAATCACGGCGAACAGCAGCACGCCGGCAAAGCTGAGGACGAAGTAGCGGAAAATGAAACGGCCCTGCAGCTCCTTGTTGATAAAGAAATTGCGCCTGCGATACGGTCGGCTCATCCTTCCCTCCCCTCCTCCAGATCCTGGGCACTGATGCGGATGTCGATATCGGCGTCACGCCGCAGCCGGTCGATCCAGGCATCGATGCGCGCCTGCCGGGTCGACTCCTCCAGCAGGGAACGGATTTCGGCCGCGTCGAGGGCATCAACCGGTCCGGAAGCGGGAAGCCGTTTTTCGATCCTCAGAACGCAATCCCCTTCGGCCACCGGGAAGACCGGGCACGACTCGCCCTCCTTCAATCCCAGCAGGTGCAGCTGCCAGGCCGGCGGCAGATCGACAAAATCCTGCTCAATGCGATCCTCCCGGCGGGTTTCATGGCCGGACAGATCCCTGCGTACCAGGGCCCGGGTCAGGACATAGCGGGACCTTGCCGCCTCGCGGTAGGCCTTGATCTGGCTGTCGTCGACATGGACCCGGATTTCGGCCTTGAGACTGTCGAGCAGCTGGCGGATCAGGCTCTGCTCGTAATGTTCCTCCATGGCCAGCTGAAAGGCGGGCCGACGATCGAGTCTGCGGCGGCGCGCTTCCTGGATGAGCAACTCCCGAATAACCAGGTTGTCAACGAACCCTTCCGGATCGCTCATGGCGTAGGGGGCGTAGCGGCGCCGCAGGTCGAGTTCTTCGACCGTCATGACCCGGTCATTGACCTTGAAGGCGATCTCCCCGCGGGGCTTGCGGAACAGCACCCGGTCGGCCAGAAACAGGCCGGCGGTGGCAAGAATCAGGATCAGAATGATGGCGTAGATATAGCGCATGGCACCCTCCAGTCACATATCGACACAAACGGGGGCGGATTTAAGGAAAACAACGTGGCGCGTGGCGCGTAGTGCGTGGCGCGAAAATCCACAACCTTTTATTTGTGCCGCGGATTTACGCAGATAAAGCCAAAAAACAGATTCTATGGGTTTGCCATCAGCGTG
>RFIO01000095.1 GCA_003695205.1 Deltaproteobacteria bacterium | reverse complement strand
GCTCGGTTCCGGCAACAACGACATTCTGGCGGGCGACGATTTTGCCAATGTCATCGAGGGGGGTGGCGGCAACGACATCATCGACGGCGCCGGCAACGTCGACGGCCTGGACCTGGCCAGCTACCAGGGGGCCGGCAGCGGTGTCGCCGTCGACCTGAACCAGACCGGCTCCCAGGATACCCTCGGGGCGGGGCGCGACATCCTGCTCAACATCGAAGGGGTTGTGGGCTCAGGCTACAATGATTCCCTTGTCGGCGATGCGAGTGGCAACTATCTCGACGGTGGCGCCGGTGACGACCTGCTCGACGGCGGCGCCGGCGACGACATCCTGCACGCGGAGAGCGGCCATGACACGGTGCTGGCCGGAAGCGGTGACGACACCATCCATCTTTCGGCCGACGCCGGCCAGCAGCCGGTGGCCGTCGACGGCGGTTCTGAGGTTTCGACCGGCGACACCGTTGTGCTGCACGACCTGGCGGTCAGCTATGACCTGTCGTCCCTTGCGGCCGTCGCCGCAGATGTCGAACGGCTCGATATCAGTGGCGACGGCACCAGCACCTCGCTGACCCTCTCCTGCCAGGATATCCATGACCTGGTGGGAGACGGCAACATGTCCGAGTTGACGGTGCTGGCCGATTCCGGGGACAGCCTGGTCCTCGACTCCGGTTCCCTGGCGCCGGGTTTCAGCCCGGGCGCGACCCAGGATTACAGTGTCACCGATGGTGCCCAGACCGCGATCGTGCACTGGATCATCGCCTGACATGGAAGGGATGAGCGTGAAAACGGGACAGGGGCCGGCTTCGATGCCTGAGGTCCGACTGGATGGCAGCGCCGTGGGCGCTCTGCTGCAGCAACAGGCTGGTCCTCAGCCGCGCAACCGGCGTCTGGCGGCGGCTCTGACCAGGCTGGCGGCCCGCCCGGACTGGGCGGCGGCAACGGAGCGACTCAAGGACCGGGGTTGGAACCTGCTCTGGGCTCGCGGCCCGCTGGGGCAGATTCAGTCCCTGCCGGGGGACTGGCTGCTGCTGCGCTTCGAACATGACCAAAGCCTTGCGCTTATGCGCTTCGTTCACGGGCGCTGGCAGGCGGTGCAGGCTGACGGTCATCTGGCCGAGGTTGGCGAATCTGAGGGTGCTCCGGTTGAAGGGGTCGCTTTCAGTTTCCTGCCCCAGCAGGAGGGGCGTGTGGGCTGGCGCGAGATCATGGCGGTTTTTCGGCACGCCTGGCTTGAGGTCGGACTGGCCAGCCTCTTTGTCAATGCCGGACAGCTGATTCTGCCGGTCTTCGCCCTGCTGGTCTATGACCAGATTGCCTTGAACGGCCTGTACGAGACCCTCTGGGCCCTGGTGGCGGGCATTTTGATCTGGCTGGGGGCGGATGCCGGTATGCGCGCCATCCGGGTCTGGGCTGTCGAAAGGTTCACCAGCGATCTGGCGCGCCGCGATGATGAGGCGCTCTGGCAGCGGCTGATCCAGCAGGCCGATGCCCCGGCGGGCGGATTTTCCCGCTTTCTCAGCCAGTACCGGGACCTGATGCTGGCGCGGGATTTCGTTTCGTCCAGCTACCTGCTGCAGGTGGCAGACATCCCCTTTTTGCTTCTCTACCTGCTGGCCATTGCCGCTATCGCCTGGCCGATGGCACTGGCGGTTCTGCTGCTGGTCTCCCTTTACGGTGCGGTCGGGCTGAAACTCCAGCTTGACCAGTCCCGCATCAGCCGGGAAGTCGAGCAGGCCAACAGCCGCAAACTGACCCTTGTGGGAGGGTTGCTCGGGGCCCACGACCTGCTGCGCACCTCGCCGGAGAATGCCCTGCTTCGGCGTGACTGGAACCGGCGCATCGAGGAGTCTCTCGACGGTGAAGGGCGGCGCCGGCGCGCGGCTCAGCGACTGCTTGCGTTCGCCGGCGCCATGCAGACTTTGACCAGCGTCGCTGTCCTCTCCTTCGGGGTTTACCTGATCGGCGGCCGGCAACTCAGTATCGGCGGGCTGATCGCCTGTAACCTTCTGGCAGGAAGGACCATGGCCCAGGTCTCCTCCCTGTTCGCGGTCGTCGGCCGCTGGCGGGATTTTCAGCGGGCCTCGGCCCGGGTGGCGAACGGATTCGAAACCCAGCCGGAGACCGTGACTGTGGTTGTCCCCTGCCCTGATGTATCCGGACGCATCCAGGTGCGGGAGCTCGGAAAGGGCTACCGGGGGCGGCCGGATGCGGTCGCCGGCATTGATCTCGATATCGCGCCGGGGGAACGCATCGCTCTGCTGGGGCGTCCCGGAGCCGGCAAGACCACGCTGTTGCGCTGCCTGGCGGGGCTGTGCCGTCCCGATCGCGGAGAGGTCTGTTTTGATGGCATCCCGCTGGCGCAGATTGGCCGGGAGGATCGCAACCGCTGGCTGGTGTTCAAGGGGCAGGATCCCGTTGTCATGGCCGGCACCCTGGAGCAGAACCTGCGCCTGTCGGGCTGTCGGGACGATGAGCGTCTGCAGCAGGCGCTGCGTGTCGCCGGTCTGGATGCCGAGATTGCCTCCGGCCGGCTGACGATGGGGACCCTGCTTGAGGAGCGTGGTGCCAACCTTTCGGGTGGCCAGCGCCAGAAAATCGCCCTG
>RFIO01000094.1 GCA_003695205.1 Deltaproteobacteria bacterium | reverse complement strand
GGCGAGAGGGTTGACCGCGTCGGCACCTTCCTCCTCCACCAGGCGCCAGGCCTGGCGTTCGACCCGGCGGGCGACCGACCGGGCCAGGTGCAGCCAGGAGGCGGCCCGGGTACCACCGGGCAGCACGAAGCTGGTCAGCGGCTCCAGGATGGCGGTTACCCGCTCGACCTCGGCCTCGAGGCGTTTCACGTGATTTTCGGTGATGCGCAGCGCACCACTGCCGGCCGGCCCGCCGACCGGGTTGGCCAGGTCGGCGCCGAGATCGAACAGGTCGTTCTGGATGCGTTCTATTTCCGGCCCCACGCCCTCGGGCAGGGCCTCGAGCAAGACCAGACCGAACAGGCTGTTGAGCTCATCGACGCTGCCGTAGGCCTCGACCCGGGCCGACTGCTTGGGGACACGACTGCCATCAACCAGGCTGGTCTGCCCCTTGTCGCCGCCGCCGGTGGTGATCCTGTCAAGCTTGACCATGGTTGACCCCTTTCAGAAGTCAGGAGACAGGAGACAGAATACAGGAGGTTTTCCTCTGTCTCCTGACTTCTGACTTCTGTCTTCTGATTTTTGCGTTATTATACCCGGCATGAACCAGATGTCTGCCGATACGCCGCCAGCCGCCCTGAAAATTTCGAATCTGCGCAAGAGCTTCGACGGGGTCGAAGTAGTCAAGGGCATCTCCTTCGCCATTGAGCCGGGCGAGATCTTCGGCCTGCTCGGCCCCAACGGCGCGGGCAAAAGCACCAGCATCAACATGATTGCCGGGGTGACCCGCATCGGCGGCGGGCAGGTGGAAATTTTCGGCTACGACAACGTGCGCGACTACCGGATCACCCGGAGGCTGACCGGGGTGATGCACCAGGAAATCGTGATCGACAACTTTTTCACCATCGACCGTTCGCTGCGCATTCACTCCGGCTACTTCGGCGTCGATGACGACCCGGCCTGGCGCAACATGCTGATCGATCGCCTCGGCCTGCGGCCGCACCTCGGCAAGGTGATGATCAAGCTTTCCGGCGGCCTCAAGCGTCGCTTCATGGTCGCCAAGGCACTGATCCACAAGCCGAAACTGCTGATCCTCGACGAGCCGACCGCCGGGGTCGATGTCGAGCTGCGCCACTCCCTGTGGGATTTCGTGCGCGAGATCAACGCCCAGGGGACCACCATCCTGCTGACCACCCACTACCTGGAAGAAGCGGAACAGATGTGCGACCGGGTGGCGATCATGAACCATGGCGAGATTCTCGCGCTGGAACCGACCGGGGAGCTGGTGCGCCGCCTCGGTCGTCGCGAACTGGTTGTCGAGCTGGCGCGACCCCTTCAGGCCTTGCCGGAGGGGCTCAGGCACCTGAACGCCCATCTCGACCCCGAAGGCAAACGCCTGGCGGTGCCGCTGGCAGCCGGATGTCCGAGCGGCGAACTGGTGGGGCGCCTGTTTGAACTCGGCCTGCCGATCGCCGAGATCGAAACCCGACAGCCTAACCTGGAGGAGGTCTTCATTGAGCTGACCGGACTGAAAAACGGGCAGGGGGGGGCGGCATGAAAAAGACCATCCTCGGACGCGGCTACAGCCGATGGCAGCCTTTTGTCACCCTGACCCAGAAGGAGGTCCGCCGCTTTCTGCGCGTCTCCTCCCAGACCCTGCTGGCGCCCATCGTCTCGGCGTCGCTCTACCTGTTCGTGTTCGGCGCCACGCTCGGAGAACGCATCAGCGTACTCGAGGGTTTTTCCTACGCCCAGTTCGTCATCCCCGGGCTGATCCTGATGGGGGTGATCAACAACAGCTTCGCCAACACCAGCTCCAGCCTGTTCATGTCGCGCTATCTCGGCAATATCGTCGACCTGCTGGTGACGCCCATCTCACCGCCGCAGTTCATCTTCGCCTATACCCTGGCGGCGATGATCCGCGGCATCGGCGTCGGCCTGGCGGTCTGGCTGATCTCCACCCTGTTCGCCGAGCTGCCCTGGGCCCATCCCGGCCTGGCCATCGCCATGGCCTGCCTGGCCTCCTTTTTGTTCGCCCAGTTCGGCCTGCTGGCGGCGATCTTCGCCAACAACTTCGACGCCCTGTCGATGTTCACCAACTTTCTCATCCTGCCGCTGATCTACCTCGGCGGCGTCTTCTACCCGATCTCCATCCTGCCCGGCTTCTGGGGCACCCTGTCGCACTTCAACCCCCTCTTCTACCTGATCGACGGCTTCCGTCACGCCATCCTCGGTGTCGGCGACCTCTCCTTCGCCACCGCCTTCGCCGTTGCCGGCGCCCAGGCGCTGGTGTTGTTCATCGGCGCCGCCGCCCTGATCGGCAGCGGCTATCGACTGAGGAACTAACCAACAAAGGCCGCCAGGACGCCAAGGCGCCAGGGATTTTTTGAGTCAACCCCCTCAAGACAAAAGACTCAAGGGAACAGGGCCGGGACCTTTAACAATAGTTCCACAACCTGCTTTAGCTTGGCGTCTTGGTGCCTTGGCGGCCAGTTTCACCCATTTTGTCGAAATCTTTATTTTCAGCCAACGGCGAACAGGGTAACAAACTGGCGGACCAGATCCTGGTCCATGTCGGTGAGGATTTTTTCCTGCATGAAGCGCAGCGCCTCAAAGGTGCTTCGGCGCTGGTGGTAGGGGCGGTCGGCGGTCAGGGCCTCGTAGATGTCGACCAGCCGGCAGATGCGGGCGTAGGGATGGATGTCGGCCGAGGTCAGGCCGTTGGGATAGCCCTGGCCGTCCTCGCGCTCGTGGTGCTGAAGGGTCAGGATTTCGGCCTCGTTGGTCATAAAACCTTCGTCGCGCAGGATATCGTAGCCGTCCTGCGGGTGGCGGTTGACGATCCTGCGCTCGCGGGCGCTGAGCGCGCCCGGCTTGTTGAGGATTTCCACCGGAATGCGGCACTTGCCCAGATCGTGGAGAAAGAAGCCGGCCCCGAGCCGTTCCATGACCGCCGCCGACTCCCGGCCATGCAGCAGCCTGGCCAGGGCGACCCCGAAGATGCCGACATTGGTCGAGTGGACGTAGGTGCAGTGGTCGTAGGCGGTCAACTGCACCAGGGCCCGGGTGGCGGCATCGTCGCGCACTATCAGGTCGACGGTCGGGGTGATCACCTCGTGCGCCTGCTGCAAAAAGGCCGCTCGCGGGTCGGCGTAGGCCCGGCGCATGGTTTCTGTGCAGGAGACGTGCACCGCCTGGGCCTTGCGGGATGGGCTGACGCTGACATCCCTGACGATCTTTTCCAGGTTGTCGCGCAGGTAGGCAAAGAAACGCGGGACATCATCCTCGCGGATGTAGAGTTCCTCGACTCCCAGTTCCGCCAGGCCGGCGCGAATTTCCTGGTCGAAGGGAATCCCTTTGCCGGCATAGAGGACGAACTCGCCACCGCTCAGCCGCCGAAACAGGTCGCAGGGCGCCGACAGGTCGAGGTGCAGGCAATCGAGGCCGATCGGGTAGAGTTCTCCGTGCTCCCGGTCGGCCGGGCGCACAGCCGGCACCGGCGCGGGAACCGGTTTTTTATGAGTCAGAAGCAGCGACATGCGCCAGGTTCCTCCAACTCTCCTATCGACCGGCCCGCTTCCGGCCTTAACCATAAAAAAGGGGGCGCCCATTCAATGCATGGGCGCCCCCGGTACCGGTGAGTTTTCAGGTCAGAGGTCGTAGGCTTCGGCCATAGGCGAATGAGCCCGCCCGGACTGCTGCTCCTTCATGCTTTCCAGCAGCAGTCGTCCACCCAGTTCCGCCGTTTTGCTCACAAGGTGGTCGGCTGCCTCGCCGTCATGATTGCGGAATGCCTCGATCAGCTTCTTGTGCTCCTCCACGGAGATCTGCATGCGCCCCGGCAGGCTGAGCGACGCGATGCGCAGACGGTTGAATTTCATCCCCACCTGGCGAATCAGGTCGGCCAGTTTTTCGTTGCCGGCCGCCTCGATAAACATGTCATGGAATTCACCGTGCACCTTGAAAAAGGTTTTGACATCACCCTCTTCAGCCAGCTGCGCCAGCTTGTCATTGATCTGCTCGAGCCGCTCGATGTCGCGGTCGCTCAGCTTGCCGGCCGCCCGGCGCGCGGCATAGCCTTCGAGAATGCTCTTGATGGCATAGAATTCGGTGACGTCGCGCTCTGACAGCTCGGTGACCACCGCGCCCTTGCGCGGGATGACGGTCAGATAACCTTCCGATTCCAGCTGGCGAAACGCTTCCCGGATCGGCGTGCGACTGATGCCGAAGCGCTCGGCCAGTTCCGGTTCGGCAACCTTTTCACCCGGTTTCAATGTCCCCTTGAGGATCGACTCCCGAATGGTCTCGAGAATCTTCTCCCTCAGAGTCTGATGTCGTTCTAGTGGCTTTCTTCTCACGATCCCAGCTCCTGGCAAGAACATGTCCCGCAAAATCAGACATTTGCGGCCATTTCAACTCACGTATACGATTGTATACAGTATACATAGTCTGTCAAGAAAAATATTCTTTACTTTCCATATCTTGTCACCCGATTTAGCCAGGGTTATCATGCCTGCAGTCCCTTGCCGGAGCTGACCCATGGATCCCGTCCGACATCTGCGTTTTTCCCTCGTCATCCTGGTGGTTGTCGTCGGTTTCGGCACCGTCGGCTACAGTCTTATTGAGGACTGGCCCGCCTTCGATGCCCTTTACATGACCGTCATTACCCTGGCGACGGTCGGGTTCCGCGAGGTACACGACCTGTCACCCGGCGGCAAGGCCTTCACCATGCTGCTGATCGTTTTCGGTGCCGGCATTATCGCCTACGCGATCAGCAACCTGATTCGACTGACAGTGGAAGGGCAGCTCAAGCAGCTGCTTGGGAGGAAGAAAGTGGAAAAGCAGATCGCCCGCCTGCAGGAGCACTACATCGTCTGCGGCTACGGCCGCATCGGAACCCTGGTCTGCCGGGAATTCGCCCTTAAACCACTTCCTTTCGTGGTGGTCGAAAAGGACGCGGAGCTGTGCGAACGACTGGCCGAAGAAGGCTATCTTTTCGTCCAGGGGGATGCCACCGATGACAGCACTCTCGAAGCCGCCGGCGTACGTCGTGCCAAAGGGCTGATCACCGCCGTTACCTCCGACACCGAAAATGTCTATATCACCCTGACAGCCCGCGGCCTCAATCCGAATCTGTTTATCCTTGCCCGGGCCGGCGAGGAAGGGTCCGAGCTGAAACTGCGGCGCGCCGGCGCCAGCAAGGTGATTTCCCCCTACGTCATCGGCGCCACGCGCATGGCCCAGGCTGTTTTGCGCCCCTCGGTGGTCGACTTCATCGAAATCGCCGCCCCGGGACACAATCTTGAAGTCCAGCTGGAAGAGCTGCGCATCGGCACCGGTTCGCCCCTGGTCGGCAAGACCCTGCTTGAATCGAACCTGCGCAGGGATATGAACCTCATTATCGTAGGCATCAAGAAGGCCGACGGCACCATGGTCTTCAACCCCGACTCCTCGACCCGCATGGAGGCGGCGGACACCCTGATCGTTCTCGGTGAGAATCCCGCTATCCAGAAACTGGAGGCGATTGCCGGCGGGGAGGGCGCATGAGTCTACGCTGGCATGTCCATGTCCCCTTCCGCCATGTCGAACGCTACCTGCCCCTGCTGGCAGAACGTCATTGGCAGCCGGAGCTGGCCCTGCAGGCCGCCGACCTCGACGGCCACGAGCCGGATTATTTTGCCAATATCGGTGCCCGGCTGGTCGGTGCCGGGCTGCGGGTCACGGTCCACGCCCCGTTCATGGACCTCAACCCGGGCGCCGTCGACCCGGCAGTTCGGGACGCGACCCGACTGCGCTACAGGCAGACCTTCGAGGCCGCCGCCCGCTTGAAGGCCGACCTGATCGTATTTCACCCGGGATATGACCCCTGGCATTACGGTGCCCAGACCCGCGCCTGGCAGGAGCAGGCCCTGGCGTTCTGGCCCGAGTTTCTGCAACGTGCCGACCGTGACGGCATCACCATCGCCCTGGAGAACATCTTCGATCGCAGCAGCCGTCTGCTGAGCTGGCTGGTCCGCACCCTGGATCATCCCCGCTTCGGCCACTGTTTCGACATCGGCCACTGGCAGCTTTACGGCACCCAGGAATTACAGCCCTGGCTCGACAACCTTGGCGACCGGCTGGTGCATCTGCACCTGCACGACAACCGGGGTCGCGTCGACGACCACCTGCCCCTTGGCGCCGGGAAAATCGACTTTACTCCCCTATGGAATCACCTGCGCGGCCTCGCCTCCCTGCCGAGCATGACCCTCGAGGCCCATTCCATCGACGACCTGGAGCGTTCAGTCGCCGTCTTCGACACCATCCGCCTGTCGCTGCACCGATCCTGAAAGGCCGATAAGCGACGCCCGGGTCAGTCCGCGTTCTCCATAGCGATCGCGGATGCTGTCGCGCACACGGTCAAGTTTCCGGCGACGCTCATCCCTGGCGAACAGGCCGAGCTGGCTCACCGGCGCCAGACCCGCCAGGTAAACCCCCAGCAGCCGCACCGGCTGTCCACCCACCAGGTCCGCCAGCTGACTTTGGGCCCATGCGACCATCGGCTCGGCCTGGTCGACAACCTCGGAGAAACTGTGTGACCTGGTGCGCACGGTTCGGTCGGCCCCCTTGAGTTTCACAGTCACCACCGTCCCCCCCAGGCCCAGGCGCCGGGCGCGCCGGCTGACCTGGTCGGCCAGCCGCCACAGCTGCCGTTCGAGGTCCTGAAGGTCAACCAGGTCGGTCATGAAGGTCTCTTCGGCTCCGACCGATTTGCGCTCCCGCCCAGGGTCCACCGGACGGTCATCCTGGCCACGCAGCAGATTGTAAAGGCGGTCGCCCTGAACCCCGAACAGGGCTCGCAACCTGTCCGGCGTAAGCCGCAGGGCATCCGCCACGGTCCGACACCCGTGGCGCCTCAGTTTCTCCACGCCCCGTGGCCCGAGACCCCAGATGCGCCCAAGCGGAAGGGGCGCCAGGTACCCTTCGACATCACCGGTCTCCAGAACGTGGATGCCGTCCGGTTTCGCCTCCCCGGAGCAGAGTTTGGCCAGGAACTTGTTCGGCGCCACACCGACACTGACCGGCAGGTCGAGCTCGTCTCGTACCGTTTGACGGATGCTGGCGGCAATTTCAGGCCCGTCCCCGAGCAGGCGTCTGCTCGCTGTGACATCGATAAAGGCTTCGTCGACTGACAGGGGCTCGACAAGGTCGGAGTACTGATGAAAGATTTCGAAAATCCGCTCTGAAACCTGCCGATAACGCTCCATGCGCACCGGCAGGACCCGCGCCTGCGGACACAGCTGCAGGGCGCGCGCCATGGCCATTCCGGAGCGTACCCCGAAGGGGCGCGCCTCATAGGAACAGGCGCATACGACCCCCCGTTTTCGGTCGCCGCCCACCAGTACCGGCACACCGCTCAAGTCAGGATTGTCTCGCTGTTCCACGGAGGCGTAGAAGGCATCCATGTCACAGTGCAGTATGGTTCTCTCGTCCCGCGCCATAGGTGTCAACGTCCTTGTTTTTTGCCGCGGCCGATGGCAGAATATGGTCTTACCAATTTTCCAGGTGGAGCAATGGAATGACCAACGTCTTCAAGCCGATTCGGCCTAAAAAGATTTCCGAAGAAATCGTCGAACAGATTCGCAACCTGATTTCCGAAGGTCAGCTCAAACCAGGCGACCGGGTGCCCTCGGAGCGTGAACTGGCCAGCGTTCTCGGCGTCAGTCGCCCCTCGGTGCGCGAAGCCATCATGGTTCTCGAGGCCATGGGCCTGGTTGAATCGCGCCAGGGCGGCGGCACCTACGTGCGCTCCCTGACCGAGTCCTCCCTGGCCGACCCCCTGACCAGCATGGTGGAAAAGAACCCGAAAATGCTTTACGACCTCGCTGAGGTGCGCATGGGTATTGAGACCTGGTCCGCCTACCTTGCGGCACAACGCGCCACCGAAGAGGACATCGCCCGCATCGAAGAGCTGTTCCGCGAGATGGAACGGCAGTCGGACCGGGGTGGCTGGG
>RFIO01000093.1 GCA_003695205.1 Deltaproteobacteria bacterium | reverse complement strand
GGAGGCCGTTGCCCGCCAGCTGCAGCGGATTCATTTCGACTTCGACCAGTTTACCCTTTCGCCCGAAGCGCGCGACATTCTTGCCGCCAACGCCGCCCTGCTCAACGCCAACCCGGGGCTGAAAGTGCGTATCGAAGGCCATTGCGACGAGCGCGGTTCCGACGAGTACAACCTCGCCCTGGGCGAGCGCCGCGCCGTGGCCGCCCGCGACTACCTGGTTTCCCTGGGCGTCGCTGCCGACCGGCTGAGCACCATCAGCTACGGCGAGGAAATGCCCCTTGATGCCGGGCACGACGAGGCCGCCTGGGCCAAGAACCGTCGGGCCGAGTTCAAGGCGGTCCGGTAAAGGAAAGCAGTTCACGTCCGACCGGGGCCGCGCATTGCGCGGCCCTTTTTGCTTGAGGTGAGGCCATGAACCGAATGCGAACCCTGATTCTATTCTTTGCTGCCCTTCTGGTCGTTGGCGGTTGTGTCGATGCCCGCCAGCAGGACAAGATGCGCAGCGACCTGAACGAAATGAAGCGCCGGCTGGCCGAAAGCGAGCGGGCCGTAGTCGCCCTGCGCAAGGAACTGGCCGGCGGCGGCGGCGACCAGATGCAAAGCCTGGCCCGTAGTCAGGCGGATATGCGTGCCGATTTCGATGGTTTCCGCCAGCAGGTTCTGACCCTGCAGGGGCAGGTGGAGGAACAGGCTGCCGACCGCCGCAAGCTCGAGCAGCAGATCGCGGCGCTGCAGGAGGAGCTGCGCTTCAAGGTCAAGGCCCTGGAGGAGCGCATGGCTGCCCTGGAGGCACGCAAGCCCGAGGCACCGGCCGCACCGAAAGCACCTCCCGAGCAGCAGACCCCCGAGTCGGTCTATCAGAAGGGGCTCGACCTGATCCGTGGCGGTACCGACTTCGCCGCCGGGCGCGCGGCGATGACCGACTTTCTCAAACGCTGGCCCGATCACGCCCTGGCGGTGAATGCCACCTACTGGATCGGCGAGGCCTGGTATGGCGAGAAGAAGTATGAAAATGCCATCCTGCAATTCCAGGATGTGGTGGAAAAATACGGCGACCACCCCAAGGTGGCCTCGGCCCTGCTCAAGCAGGGGCTGGCCTTCAGGGCGTTGGGGGATGCCGGCAACGCCGAAGTGATCTGGCGCAAGCTGATCGAGCGCTTCCCCAAATCACCGGAGGCGGGCAAAGCAAAGGAACTGATGAAGAAGTAGCGCTTTTGCACCTGAAGTTACGAAGCGGAAAAAGGGCGGCCCAGCCAAGGGGTCGCCCTTTTTTGTGGCGGGACCTTGGACGTGTCAGGCGTCCTCGGCGAGCCGGCGGAAAGCGGCAAGGACGTCGTTCTGGCTCAGGATACCGAGCAGGCGCTGCGGATCTTCCTCGGCGACCACCGGCACGTAGCTGACGTCCCGGTGCCTGTGGAACAGCTCGAGAATTTCGCGTAGCGCCTGGTCGGGTGTCACCGTCAGATCGGTCGAGGAAACCAGATCGCTGGCGACCACCAGGCTGGCCAGGTCGGGTTCGAACAGCAGGCTGCGGATTTCGGTGTAGTCGACCATGCCGATGAAGCGTTCCTGCCGGTCGACCACCGGAAAGCGGTCGTAGCTGCTGTGAGCAACCAGGCGCAGCAGTTCGTGATAGCCGGTATCGTTGCGGATGGTTTCAACGTTGCGACGCATGATATGGCGCACCAGGATATCGCCGGGATGGTCGACCCTGTGACCGGCCGGCAGGCCGAGGGCTGCACGGAAGTGATGGACAACGGAGTGGAGACCTTCCAGGGTCCCCTGGGGCGCCTGCTTGCTCAAAAGTGAGAGCAGGGGTACCTCGCCACTGCGCACCAGGCCGTGGCGCACCGCAAGCGGCCCGCCGATTTCGAACAGCACCACGGCACCCAGGACCACCGTCTGGACCAGGTGTCCGCCTTCCGGCCAGGCGGCGGCCAGACCTTCTGACAGGCCGATGGCGACCCCGGCCTGGGCCATCAGGGTCATGCCGATCCAGCGTCGGTGCTGGGTCCCGAATTCACCCAGCCGGGCGCCGAGCCAGGCACCTGCCAGTTTGCCGGCAATCCGCATCAGGACGTAGGCGAGGCCCAGAAGGCCGATTTGAACCAGCGTGTCGAGGTGAAGGTTGGCGCCGGCAAGCACGAAGAAGATGACGTAGAGCGGATAGTCGACCTGGCGCAAGGCCTCGACCAGCCGGTGCCAGCGCGGCGAGCTGTTGGCCAGTACCATGCCGAGCACCAGGCTGGCCAGCAGGCTGTCGACATCCAGGGCGCTGCAGGCGGCGACGCAGGTGGCGACACCGCCCAGCAGCAGAATCTTGTATTCGGTCACCTGT
>RFIO01000010.1 GCA_003695205.1 Deltaproteobacteria bacterium | reverse complement strand
CTGAAAGCCCGGCTGCAGCTCGATGATCTGCGAGAGGAAGCTGGCCAGAAACAGGCCCAGGCCGATGACAAAGGTGTTCATGGCCGCGATGATCTGGCTGCGGGTCACCGAGGAGCAGAAGCAGCCGATGGAGGTGTAGAGGCTGCCGAAGAGGAGCAGGCCGATCATGGTGCCGGCCAGCGCGCCCCAGTCCAGGTCGGACAGGTCCACCGAGTAATGCTTGAGGATGACCGGGTAGGCGATCATCGGCGCCCAGGCGCTGAGGAAGAAGATCAGCGCGCCGGTGAACTTGGCCATCACCACCGCCGCGTCGCTGACCGGGGCGGTCATCAGAGTCTCGTATGTGCCGGAGAATTTCTCGTGGGCAAAGGTGCGCATGGTGACCACGGGCGTGGCCAGCAGGAGGATGAGCCAGAAGAGGCCGTTGTTGTAGAAGGCCTCGGTGATGGGCACGTCAAAGGGCTTGTTGTCGAGCGCCTCGAGCAGGAGCAGAAAGCCGATGCCGACGAGGAACTGGATGGCCGCCATGGTGAGGTAGCCGGTCAGCGAGACGTAGTAGCCGCTCAGCTCGCGTCGCACCAGTGTCAGGTAGGGGCGCATCAGAAGCCGTCCTCCTCTTCGCGGCGGGTCACGCGCATGAAGATGTCTTCCAGCGAGTGGCGGGTGCGGGAGAGTTCGCGCAGCACCCAGCCCTGCTCGCAGGCCTGTTGATACACCAGCGGGCGCAGGTCCAGCCCTTCCTGCGGCGTCAGCGAGAGGTGCAGGAAGTCGCCCTCGGCCGGCTGGATGTCGAAGTGGACAATGTCGGCCGAGTGTTCCAGGTAATCGAGCAGGGCCTCGCGGGGCGCGGCGATCTCCGCCACCACCTGCCGCTCGGAACTCATCTTCTGGCGCAGCCCTTCGACCGAGTCGTCCTCCAGGATCCGGCCCTGGTGAATGATGATCACGTGGTCGCAGGTGACCTCGATTTCGGAAAGGATGTGGGAGGAGACGAGCACGGTGTGCGTCTTGCCCAGGTCGCGGATGAGCTTGCGTACG
>RFIO01000092.1 GCA_003695205.1 Deltaproteobacteria bacterium | reverse complement strand
TTCGGCACCTTCGACATCGATTTTGATAAAATCCGGTGCCCAGCTCTGTCTTGCGGCCAGTGCATCGATGGTCGTGGTGGGTACCTGCATCACGCTGCCGGCCGCCGCAGCGGTCTGTGCATGGCCCTTGTACATGCTGCCGGCGGCGCCGGCGCCCACGGTGTAAAAAGGGACGGTTTCGCCCGATCGGTCGCTGACGAAAGCCGTCTCGAAGCTGCAACAGCCGGCCAGGTTGTTGTAAATGAGGTTCGTGGCGGCCCGGCTCAGTGCAGCGGAGTTCGGATCTATGAGCAGGATGCGCTCCATGCCTCGAAGGGACGCTACCAATGCGGTCAGCCCAACATTGGCGCCCACATCAAAGAGTCGCCGTCGGTGCCCTGCAAGCCATGTAAACCAGGCATCGTCCTGATCTGGTTTGTTCCTTATTGTACCGGGCAAGGCTTTAACTGGTTTGCCCAGCAGGCGGTAGTTTTTCATATCCCTGCTGCCACTGGTCCAATTGGCAAAAATGCCCGCAGCAATCCTTTTAAAGTGATCTATCATGGTTCTGTTAATTTTCGGTAGAGGCCAAAGGGGTTAAGGTAGGGATTTTTGCACCTTGTTGTAACATATCAGAGGAAATACTCCACGCCCGCCACACCTGCCATACCACTAACGGAAGCAACAAAAGGGTCAGGGGCAGACCAAGCAGCAGCAGCAGCGAATTTCTCTTGTAGCGATAAGAAATGAGCGAAGGCGGCACCCCCTTGAGCAGCAGGTAGCGGGCTGCCCGATCGCCGAAGTACTTGCGGCACAGGTACAGGACGCTGGGTACAGGACGCGGGGCCAGCCAGCTCTTCGGTCGGAAGCCGTCCCAACTCCCCATCTGCCGCAGGCCGCCAGTGCCTGCTTTGATATCTATGCATGAAGCATAAGGATTTGATATAGATTTAAAACCCTGCAAATAAGCTCGCAATCCAAATTCACCGTCCCCCATTCGCTGCCTTTCAAACTGCCTGTCGAATAACC
>RFIO01000091.1 GCA_003695205.1 Deltaproteobacteria bacterium | reverse complement strand
GATGCCGCACAGGGCCAGGCCGCACATGACCGCATGGTGCCGGGGTGGAATAGGCACCGCGCCGAAGCGGGCCCGGGTCAGCGGCCAGAGCAGGGCCGCGCCGACCAGGTGGCGCAGACTCGCCAGGCTCAGGGGCGGGATCTGCTGGACCGTTTCGCGGATGACGGCGTAGGAGACGCCCCAGACGACGACGCAGAACAGCGCCATGGCCAGGGCGAGGCGGCGGCTGATGGGCTTGGACGATGCCGGCATCATGTCCTTTCAAAGCTAACGGGGACAGGCCTGCTGGCCTGTCCCCATAGTCTTTTTTCGTTTGGTTCGGGGCGTCTTGCCGTTGCGAATTACAGCACCTGGCTCAAAAAGAGCTGGGTGCGCTCGTTCTGGGGGTTGCTGAAGATCTGGTCCGGTGTGCCTTCTTCGACCAGCTTGCCGCTGTCCATGAACAGCACGCGGTCGGCGACCTCACGGGCGAAGCCCATCTCGTGGGTAACCACGACCATGGTCATCCCTTCGCGCGCCAGCTGTTTCATGACGTCGAGAACCTCGCCGACCATTTCCGGGTCGAGGGCGGAAGTCGGTTCGTCAAACAGCATGATCTTCGGGTCCATGGCCAGCGCCCGGGCGATGGCGACGCGCTGCTGCTGCCCGCCGGACAGGCGGGAAGGATATTCCTTTTCCTTCTCGGCGATGCCGACCTTGGTGAGCAGTTGCCGGGCTTTCTGTTCCGCGTCGTTGCGGTTGCGTTTGCGCACTACCTGCTGGGCCAGGGTGACGTTGTCGAGCACGGTCTTGTGGGGAAAGAGGTTGAACTGCTGGAAGACCATGCCCACTTCGCGCCGGACCTTGTTGATGTCGGTCTTGCGGTCGGCCAGGTCGATGCCGTCGATGATGATATGGCCGTCGTCGAACTGCTCCAGGCCATTGAGGCAGCGCAGGAAGGTCGACTTGCCCGAACCCGAGGGGCCGATGACAACCACCACCTCGCCCCTGGCGATTTCGGCGCTGACGCCGTCGACGGCACGCACCACCTGACCGCGGCCGGTAAATATCTTGGTAACGTTCTGTGCCTTAATCACTGACCGCGAGCCTCCGTTCCATGTAAAAAACCAACTGGGACAGCAGCGAGGTCACCACCAGGTACATGGCCGCGACTGTCAACCATATCTCGAAGGTGGCGAAGGTACTGGTGATGATTTCCCGGCCGGACTTGGTCAGGTCGGTGATGGCGATGACCGAGACCAGGGATGAATCCTTGATCAGGCTGATGAACTGGCCGGCGAGCGGCGGCAGGATGCGTTTGAAGGCCTGGGGCAGGATAATGTGTACCATGGCCTGAAACTTGTTCATCCCCAGAGAACGCGCCGCCTCCATCTGGCCGCGGGCGATCGACTGGATACCGGCGCGCACGATCTCGGCAACGTAGGCGCCGGCGAAGATGGCCAGGGCGCCGATGCCGGCGACGTTGCGGCTCAGGTTGAAGACGGTGCCGACAAAGAAGTAGGCGATGAAAATCTGCACCAGAAGCGGGGTGCCGCGGATGAACTCGACGTAGATGGTCGCCAGACCGCGCAGGGTATAGTTCTGACTGATGCGCGCCAGCCCGGCCAAAAGGCCGATGACCAGGGCCAGGATGCTGGCGCAGGCCGACAGCCAGAGAGTGGTCCACAGGCCCATGGTCAGCGGCCCGAGGTGCCAGGCGTGGTTGAAACCGATGGTGTCGCCTTCGAACAGTTCATCCCCTTCGGCAACCTGCAGACCCTCTGCGTCGACCTCGACCTGCTGTTTGTCGCCGCTTTCGGCGACCAGGTCGACGGTGACCCTGTCCCCCATGGGGCTGACTTTCTCGATCTGCCCGTCGAAGGGGATCTTGACCGCGTCCTCCCCCTGGTAAAGGAAGTACTGCGGTACCCGGTTCCAGCGCCAGGTGTAGTCGATACGGTTTACGGCCCCCCAGACGCCGGCCGCCATCCCGATCAGGATGACGGCCAGCAGCAGTTTCCAGGGCCAGACAGCTTTGCCCGTTGTCAATGTCTTCTACCTTCTTTGAGTGTGACGGTTACTGCAGTTCCTTCATCCAGGCGTCGCTCTTGAACCACTTGGCGTAGATCTTGTCGTAGGTGCCGTCGTTCTTGATCTGGTTCATGAAGTTGTTCAGCCAGTTGATGAAGTCGAAGTCGCCCTTGCGTACCGCCCATGCGAGCGGTTCGTAGGTGAAGGGCTTGTCGAGATGGACGATCTTGCCCTGGCCGCGCTGAACGAAGGCGGCGGCATTGTAGGGCATGTCGTAGATGAAGGCGTCGATCTTGCCGTTGACCAGCTCCAGGACGCCTTCCTGCTCGGTTTCATAGGAGATGTACTTGGCCTTGCCGATCATGCGCTTGGTGGCCTGCTCACCGGTGGTGCCAAGCTTGGAGCCGACGGTATATTTCGGATCGTTCAGGTCCTTGTAGGACTTGACCTTGCCGGCCAGTTCCTTCTTCAGCAGGATCGACTGGCCGATGACGATGTAGGGCTGGGCGAAATTGATCTTCAGGTTGCGCTGCTGGGTCAGGGTCATGCCCGACATGATGATGTCGAACTTCTTGGTGATCAGGGCGGGAATAATGCCGTCCCAGGCGGTGGAGACCAGCTCCAGCTTGACGCCCATCGCCTTGGCCATGCGCTTGGCCATGTCGACGTCGAAGCCGATAATCTCGCCTTTCTTGTTGGTCAGCTCAAAGGGCATGTAGCCCGGCTCCATGCCGACCCGCAACGTGCCGCGCTTCTGGATTTCATCCAGGGTGCCGGCGGTGGCGGCCAGGGGCAGGGCAAGAAGCCCGACGGCGATGATCAGGGTGAGCAGACGTTTCATGATGAGTCCTCCTTTGCAGGTTGGTGGCGAGCACCCGAAGGCGCCCATTCTATACAGGGTTGAATTGGGGTCAATAGGATTTGCCCTCGTCCAGCAGCTCGGCAATGACCATGCGGATGTCGCAGTGCGGACATTTGGGCAGGTCGTCGCAGGGCAGATAGACTATCTCAGTATAGCGGCATTTGGGGCAGATGACTTCGATCGGTTCCTTTTTTCCGCGCTCCATGGTGACCTTCCGCTGTGTGATCCGGCAAGAGGTGTTGGTGCTGACAAACATGGTTTTGACAGCGACAAAATCGCCTTATAGCACAGGGGCTCCGCAGGGCAAAGGGGTTTTTCCCTTCAGGCCTGCAGTGGCAGGCATTTTGGCCGGAATCGGCCGATTCCGGCGAGTATTGACCGCGGAGAGAGGGGTGGCCCCTGCGGTTTGGCATAATTAAAAAGATTTTTGCTGAAATCAGGCGGTTTTACCTTGACTGCAAGGAGCGGTTTTTCTTATACGGTTAAAACTGTGTCCCGATTTCTGCCCATGCGGAAACCACATGTTACAGAGGAGGAGAACCGATGCGTCACGTCAAGCTGATCG
>RFIO01000090.1 GCA_003695205.1 Deltaproteobacteria bacterium | reverse complement strand
TCCCCCTGCCGTGTGCGATAGCCGCGCCGGTGAAGATGTTCGCCACTACTGTCGGCCGACAGCAGCAGGCAGTCCTGAAAGAAACGGCCGACAAACGTTTGGGGCGGCAGCTCCGGGTTCGGCTCCGGCTGGCCCAGAGCCTGGTGCGCCGCCAGCGTCAGGGTCTCGGCAATCCGGTCCCGGTGCACCAGGCGCGACTGGCGGCAACTGATGCGAAAGGCGACCGGCTGTCCGGGGCGAACGAACTCCCCCCATGGCAACCGCACCGCCTTGCGGAACAGGGTGGGAAAATCACGCGCATTCAGCTCGGCGAAACGGACCAGGACCCGGCTGGCACTGCGCAGCCACAGGTTGGCCAGGTAGAGTTCCCGCAGTCGGCCGCGCCAGGTGACACCACCCGCCTCCAGCGACTCGGGAACGATGCCCAGATGTCGCAGTTCGCGCGCGCAAACCTGCTCGAAACCGGGAGGGACAACGGCGAACTGAATCACCTCACGATTTTTCATGACACCTCACAATCAACTCGTCGGCCTGCACAGCATTGGGCATCGGGCCGCCGGCGCAGTCTAGCAAACCCGTATCGATAAGTGTATAGTAGCCGCCGAAAGGAGAAAGGGCCGTGCATCCCAAAGAGACCGGATTGGCAGACCTGATTCATCGACTGGACCGTCTTGCGGCCCTGGGCGAAGCGGCTCTGAGCCGGCTGAAGCCCGGGAGCCAACGGTCCGCGGTCGATTTCACAACCACCCTGGCCCTGCGCTGGGTCGGCGGCGAGGATGGTTGTCTGACCGCCATCGGCAATCCGGACCTGCCTTCGGCGGAGGACCTGCTCGGCATCGACCGCCAGCTGGCCATTCTTGAGCGCAATACCCGCCAGTTCGTCGAGGGGCTGCCCTCCAACAATGTGCTGCTATGGGGAGAACGCGGCACGGGCAAGTCGACCGCCGTGCGCAGCCTGCTGAGCCAGTTCGGCAACCGGGGCCTGCGCCTGGTTGAGGTGCAGAAGGAGCAGCTCTTCGCCCTGCGAAGTATCGTTGAGGCCCTGCGTGACCAGCCCTGGCGCTTCATTCTCTACTGTGACGACCTCTCCTTCGACGAACACGAAATCGACTACCGCGAACTGAAGGCGCTGCTCGAAGGCAGCCTTGAGGCACCGCCGGAAAATGTCCGCCTGTACGCTACCAGCAACCGGCGCCACCTGATGCCCGAACGCCTGCTGGAGAACACCGACGAAGAGGAGATTCATCCCGAGGAACGGGTCGCCGAGAAACTCTCCCTGTCGGACCGCTTCGGCATCAGCCTCGGATTCTACCCCTTTGACCAGGCAACCTACCTGCAAATCGTCAGTCATCTGGCGAAAAGACGGAATATCGCCATCAGCACGGCCGAGTTCGAACGCCGGGCGCTGCATTGGGCCGGGAGCCGGGGAGCGCGCTCAGGCCGCGTTGCCCGGCAGTTTGTCGACGATCTGGCAGGACAGCTCGCCCTGGAGGCGGACGACTCCGGGAAAAAGGCCTGAAACTTGCTTGTAACCTGTCGTTTATCGGCCGGAATCTGCTCCGCGAACGGGCTGTTTCCAGCCATCCCTGAGCATGATCGAGGAGGAGACGGATGAAACGGATTCTGCCCCTGACCCTGCTGGTGCTGCTGATCATTCCCGGCAGCCTGTGCGCCCGCTGGATCAAGGACAAGGTGGTCATCCCGGTGGAAGCCACCGGGCCGGTAACCTTCAGCCATTACAACCACCTTGAGGCGGTCGGTCGTAACTGCCCGACCTGCCACAACGAGGTGTTCCACATCGTTACCAGCAAAAATCCCGATGTCACCATGGCCGACATGGAGAAGGGCAAGGCCTGCGGCTTCTGCCACAACGGCGAGCGCGCCTTCAGCGTCAAGGAGGACTGCGGCAGCTGCCATCCGACACGCGACCTGCGCCTGACCAACGATACCGCTCCGGCCTTTTTCCCGCATTCGGTCCACACCGAAATGTACGGCTGCAGCGAATGCCATCCGGATCTGTTCATCCCGGACCAGAAGAAGAATCCGGCGTTCACCATGGACCAGATGGGCGAGGGCGAGGCCTGCGGTGCCTGCCACGACGGCGACACAGCCTTTGCCGTGTCCGAAAACTGTTCCGCCTGTCACCCGACGGAAGACATCAAGACCGAAACGGACGCCGGTCCGGCCACCTTCCCGCACTCGGTCCACACCGAAATGTACGGCTGCGACGAGTGCCATTCCGGCATCTTCGCTCCCGACCGCAAGGCCAACCCGGCCTTCACCATGGACCAGATGAGCGAAGGTGAGGCCTGCGGCGCCTGCCATGACGGCGATACCGCGTTCTCGGTCAATGACAACTGCGACAGCTGCCACGAAATGTAACACCCCGGGGCGGGCAACTGGACATCGCCCCCCGGTCGGGTTAAGTTGTACCGGCCGTTTGTTTCTTTGTTTCTGATGACAACTTACACAAGGGGGGACTTCGGTCCCCCCTTTTGAGTCCCCATGCCCTACGCCCGCTATTTTCGCCCCGAACAGAAGCTGACCCTGCGCCCGCTCGGCCCTGAGGAGACCCGTGACATTATCGTCGACCTGAGCGCCTATGTGCTGCATTTCGAGGACAACCGCGCCCGGCTGAGCCTTCCTTACGACAGCCGCCCCGGCGAAGAGTACCCCTTCGAATCCGGCTGCAAGGTCGAACTGGTTGGCGAGGCCCTTGGTCTCGGCATTCGGGTAACCGGCACCCTGGTCGCCTGTCCGCAGCGGGACCAGGTGGAAATCGAGCTGAACGCCGACCTGCAGGCGTTTCAGCGCCGCCTGCATCCGCGCGGCGACGCGCGTGTCGGACTGCGCTACACACGCGGACACGGCACCCTGAGGACCTTTCGCGCCCAGTGGGAAAAAAATGTCCGCATTCTGGCGGGTAAAAACGCCCTGGACAAACTGGGACACTTTCCGAGGGTCGATCTCAATCTCGGCACCGGAGGCGTGCGCTTCAGCATCCGGACCCCTGTCCAGGTCGCTGACCTGTGCATGCTGCTGATCCAGCTGGAACCGACCGAAGCCCCGATCTGCGCCCTGGCCGAGGTCGTCTGGCTGGCTGAGGAGGAGAGCGAGGAGGTCGATCGCCGCACCGCGGGGCTGAAATTCATCAACATCCTCAAGCCGGACCAGAAGAGGATCGAGCAATTCCTGCGCGATCACCGTGCCATCGAAACCAAAAGCTGACACGACACTCATACTCCTGCCGCAACCCACTGATTCTCCGACTGTTTCGGCGTTCATCCACAATTTCGTGGAAAACCCTGTGGGCAAGCCGGCCCCGGCTCGGGGCAACCGGCACAGCCAGACGCCCCTCAGCATTTTGCCTAATTTTTAGACAGACAGATATCTCCGTTTCAGGCGGCAACCACCCGGACAGGAGAGTCCGGGAAACAGCCGGGGTCAGGAGATGGACCAGCCCTGAGACCGGCGTCCGCCAGCTGGCGCAGGAAGCGCTTTCGAGGCAGGTCGCGGGCCCCCATGCTGTAAAGATGGGGATTGGGAAGCTGGCAGTCGATCAGCAGGTAACCGGCCTGCAGCAGGCTGCGGGCCAGGGTCGCCAGTGCCACTTTGCTGGCATCGTTGCGACGTGAAAACATCGACTCCCCGAAGAAGAACCGGCCCAAGGCGACTCCGTAGAGCCCCCCGGCCAGCGCAGGCCCCTCCCAGACCTCCACAGAATGGGCATAGCCGAGCCGGAAGAGCTCACGGTAGGCCGCTGCCATCTCCCCGGTGATCCAGGTCTCATCCCCGGTCTCCAGGCGCACCGCGGCGCATTCGGTGATGACCTGGTCAAAAGCGCGGTCGAAACTGACCTGAAACGTTCCGCGCCGCAGGGTGCGGCGCAGGCTGCGACTGATGTGCAGTTCGCCGGGGTAGAGAACACAACGGGGGTCGGGCGACCACCACAGGATAGGGTCCCCCTCGTTGAACCAGGGAAAGATGCCCATTGAATAGGCGAGCAGCAGCCGCCCGGCAGACAGGTCGCCGCCTACGGCCAGCAGTCCGCTGGCCTCTGCCATCTCGGCCGGAGGAAAGACGAGTTCGGAACCGAGTCGGTAGACAGGCATCAGGAATCGGCGTCGGGATAGCTGAACACCAGGGCTTCGCCGCGGCAGCCGATGCGCACCCTGCCGCCTGTGCGTAGCCGCCCGAACAGGATTTCGTTCGCGATCACGTCGCCAATTTCGTTCTGAATCAACCTGCCGAGCGGTCGGGCCCCGAAGGCCGGATCGTAGCCATGGCGAGCCAGGTAGCGCCGGGCGGCCGGACTGAGCTGCAGCCGCACACCCTTGTCGGCCAGCGGCTGTTTCAGCTCCCTGAGCATCTTGTCGACCACACGCTCCATGACCTGCTGGTCGAGGGGAGCAAAGGCAATGACCGCGTCGAGACGGTTGCGGAACTCGGGCGAGAAGGTCTTTTCCACCGCCGAGCGGGCCGAGCCGGGCGTCGCCTCACCGAAACCGATCGGCCGGGCGCTCATCTCCCGGGCGCCGACGTTGCTGGTCATGATCAGGACCACGTTGCGGAAGTCGGCATGCCGGCCGGTATTGTCGGTCAGGGTGCCGTGGTCCATGACCTGCAGCAGGATGTTGAACAGGTCGGGATGGGCCTTTTCGATCTCGTCGAGCAGCAGCACCGCGTAGGGGTGCTTGGTGACCGCGTCGGTCAGCAGCCCGCCCTGGTCAAAGCCGACGTAACCGGGAGGGGCGCCGATCAGCCTGGCCACCGAATGCTTCTCCATGTACTCGCTCATGTCGAAGCGCAGGAACTCGACCCCCATGGTGGCAGCCAGCTGCCGGGCGACCTCGGTCTTGCCGACCCCGGTCGGTCCGGTGAACAGGAAGCTGCCGACCGGCTTGTCAGGATGGCCAAGGCCTGCCCTCGCCCGCCAGATGGCCCGGCAGAGGGTATCGATGGCACCGTCCTGACCGAAGACGACTCCCTTGAGATCCTCTTCGAGGTGCAGCAGGCGATTGCTCTCGCCGCGCGACAGGGTTCGGGCCGGGATCCGGGCGATGCCGGCAACGATCTTTTCCACATCCGCGACATCGATGCGCCGGCGCGGCCGTTTCTGCAGCCGGGCAAAGGCCCCGGCCTCGTCGATGACGTCGATCGCCTTGTCGGGCAGATGCCGGAAGTTGATGTGCCGGGCGGCCAGTTCGGCGGCGGCACGCAGCGCCTCGTCGGTGTAGCGCACCTGGTGGTGTTCTTCGTAGTGCGGCCTGAGTCCCTCAAGGATCGCCACCGTCTCGTCGACCGTCGGTTCCGGCACGTCGATCTTCTGGAAACGGCGCGACAGGGCACGGTCCTTGTCGAACAGGTTCTTGTATTCCTCGTAGGTGGTCGAACCGATACAGCGGATGCTGCCGCTGGCCAGCACGGGCTTGAGGATATTGGACGCATCCAGCGAACCGCCACTGGTGGCGCCGGCGCCGACGATGGTGTGAATCTCGTCGATGAAGAGGATGACATTCGGGCGCTGTTCGAGAGCCTGGATGACCGCCTTGAGGCGCTCCTCGAAATCGCCGCGAAACTTGGTCCCCGCCAGCAGCGCGCCCATGTCGAGGGTATAGATTTCACAGTCGGCCAGCAAATCCGGCACCTCCCCGCGGGCAATGCGCAGGGCCAGCCCCTCGGCCAGGGCTGTCTTGCCGACTCCCGGTTCACCGACGAAGACCGGATTGTTCTTGCGCCGACGGCAAAGCACCTGGATGGTTCGCTTCAGTTCGTGGTCGCGTCCGATCAGCGGGTCGATGGCACCGGAACGCGCCCGCTCGAGCAGATTGACGGTGAACTGCTGCAGCGGATCGGCCTTGGCAGGCTTCTCGCGGGCCGGTTTGGACCCGGCCTTATCCTGTTCTTCCGGTTCGTCCCGCGGCTGGATAGCGCCGGACCCGGGAGACTGGGAGACGCCGTGGGAAATGAAATTGAGCACATCGAGACGGTCGATTCCCTGCCGGTTGAGGAAATAGGCCGCGTGGCTGTTCTTCTCCTCGAGGATGGCCGCCAGCAGGTCGCCGACCGTGATCTCCTTCTTGCCCGAGGACTGCATGTGCAGCACGGTGCGCTGCAGCACCCGCTGCAGCCCGACGGTCTGTTCGGGGACAAACTCGGCCTCACCGGGCAGAACTTCCAGCTTCTCTTCAAAAAAACCTTCAAGATCGCGGCGCAGATCGGTCAGGTTGCCACCGCAGGCACGGATAATCTCCTGCCCCTGTTCCTCGAACAGGATGGCGTAGAGCAGATGCTCCGAGGTGAGAAACTCGTGGTGGCGCCTTTGGGCCTCGCGCACGGCGAGCGAGAAGGCGATCTGGACTTCAGTACTGAACATGCTCCCTCACTGTCCGTCATGCCTCTTCCAGGCTGCAGCGAAGAGGAAATCCGGACTGTCGCGCCAGGCGGTGTACCTGGGCGACTCTGGTTTCGGCGATCTCGAAGGGGAAGGTGCCACAGACTCCGGTCCCCTGGTGGTGGATATGCAGCATGATGCGGTTGGCCTCGGTCGCCGATTTGTGAAAAACCTTCTGCAGCACCTCGACAACAAATTCCATGGTGGTGTAGTCGTCGTTGTGCATCAGCACGCGGAACAGCGGTGGTTGCTGGGTTCGGGTGCGACTCTTTTCACTCACCCCCGACTGGTTGCCGGTCAACTCTCTCGCCAAGTCCCATCCACTCCTTCCGCTTTTTTTGCCGGCACACATGCGTTGTCACCGCCTCCGGCCTTCATAGCAATTTAAGCGCACCCCTGACGGTTGCGCAAGGGGCGGCGGGACCACAACACATGGCACAGCCATTGCTTGGGTACCGTGGTAATTTTCGCCGCCCCCCCAAAACTGCGGCTTCGCGGTCTCTGCCGAAACGGGGGGCGACAATTCGGGTCACTTCCTGGTGCCCAATTTTGATGCGGTGCAATGGCCCTGGCCGTCACCAGTGAAGGAGGAAAGCTTGACCGACCACACCCTCGTCATCTGCCCCCGCTGCAATGCCCCACAGAAGCCTTTGAAGCCTGTCGGTCGCCGCTGGTGGCGTCGCTTTTTACCGAAACAGACCGCGTCACGCCCGGTCCAGCCCCGCTGCGCTACCTGCGGCGAAAAACTGCGGGCGGCACAGGAGCGCTTCGAGGCCAGCCCACTCCCGTCTGACCAGCCCGGCCTGCTGGCCGTGCGCTGCGGCCACTGCCAGGCCCGGACCAATTACCGGCCGGCCCACTCAGGCCGCTGCATTCGCTGCGCCTCCTGCTCCGAGCCTCTGACCCTGCCCTGAAAAGTGCTTGAAATATTGACACTTAGTTCATGGGCGGTTATTAAAGGGGAGAACCGTCCGCGCTCGCCTGCGGCGCGGACCCATCTGCATTGACGGGAGATCCGACATGGACAACGGTACCTTGCAATTGCTGGGAGCGGCCGGAGGGTTTCTGGGGCTGCTTCTGTCCCTTCTGATGACCATCCTCGCTATCCTGGTCCCCTTCTTCATCTGGCGCATCTGGAAATGGACCAGCGTCACCGCCGAGGAACTGAAGAAACTCAACGACAAGTTCGATCAGCTGCTGCTTCAGCAGCAGGACCTGCCGGCACCGACGTCCGCGCCGGCGCCCAGCGTCGCACCGGTCTTTACCGACGCCCCCGAACAGGAAGAAAACCTGGCCGATGAAGAGGACGAGCTGGCTACCGAAACAGCGGCGCTGATGTCCGAAGGGGCGGAAGAGGAAACTTCCGAAGCAGCCTTTGAGGCCGAGGCCACGCAGGAGGAACTGCCGCCGGCAGAGGAAGCAGCCGCGCCGGCCGAAGATGATCTGTTTGCCTCCGATGAAGATGATTTCCCGGCCGGAGATGATTTCGATTTCGGTGAAGAGGAATTCGACGCCGGCGGCCAGGAAGAGACCGAAGCCGCATTTTCGGCCGAGGAAGCCGCCGAGGAGGATGATTTCGGCGCCGCCTTCGACGAGGATTTTGCCGCCGGCGGTGACGAATTCGCCCGGGAAGAAACAGAAAGCGAAGAAGACACCGGGGCAGACTTCGGTGCCGGGAGTTTCCAGGAAGCCGCCGATGCCTTCAGTACCGAGGAGGAGTCGGCAGCCGAACAACCGGAGGAAGAGCCGGTCGAGGAACCCGCCGAACCGACCCCGGACATTATCCCCCTTGACCCCGATCCGCGCCGGCCGGAGGTCAGGATGGCCCGCTGCGGCAGCTGCGACCACAAGCTCGCCTACAAGGAGAGCCTGAGCGGCAAGAAGGCCCGTTGCCCCTCCTGCAAGGCGGCCTTCGTGCTCCCCTGACCCTTCTTGCGCGTTCCGCTTTTCAACGGGGCTGTCATCCGGCAGCCCCGTTTCCGTTTCGCCGCTTCGCCTTGCCCCCGGCCCGTTTTTCCATGACAATATCGGTGATTTCCAGGAGGAACCCGCATGCGCTTCATCCACACCGCTGATTTGCACCTGGGCAAGACCTATCGCAGCTCCCCCGGCGAGGCGGAACGTTACCGGGACTTTTTCGCCTGCCTCGCCGGCATCGTCGCCGATGCCATCGAGCAGCGGGTCGACGCGCTGCTGATAGGCGGTGACCTGTTCCACGTCGGCCAGATCCTGCCGCGCACTTTCGCCCGTACCATCGAGGTCCTGCAGCCGCTCAAGGACGCCGGCATCCCCTGTGTCGCCATCGAGGGCAACCACGACTGGATTCACCGTCGCGACAGCATTTCCTGGATGGAGGCCCTGTCACAGATGGGCTACATCCGCCTGCTGCGCCCGACGCGTACCGAGGAGGGCGGCTACCGCTTCGATCCCTTCGATCCGGAAACGGGCGCCGGCGGGCGGATCGAGATTGCCGGGGTCAACATCTACGGCCTCGGCTACATCGGCGCCCAGGCCGGCAGCCATGTCGAGCGGATCTGCCGGGCGGTGACGACCGAAAACAACCTGCTCCTCTTCCACGTCGGCATCTGGAGCTACTCGCCGGTCGAGATCGGCAACATGAAACCCGAGGAAGCCCACCCGCTGGCCGACACCTTTGGCTACGTCGCCCTCGGCCACGGTCACAAGCCCTACGTCGTCGAAACCCCGCAGGGCCGCCCCTACGCCTTCAACCCCGGTTCCCCCGAACGGGTCAACTTCGGCGAACAGGACTACCCCAAGGGCTACTACCTGGTCACCGTCGCGGATGGGGAATTCAGCGCCGACTTCCGAACCACCGAGCCGCGGCCGATGCTGGTCGCGACCATCGACCTGGAGGGCGCTCCGGATGCCGACGAGGCCCTGCGGCGACTCGTCGAAAATGTTCGTGGACTGCTGCCGGCGGACGACCGCCGCCCCCTGCTCGAACTGAAGCTGGTCGGCAAGGTTGGCTTCCACCCCTTTGAACTGGGCCGTGAACGCCTGCGCCTGACCCTGGAGTTCGCCAATCCCCTGCACGTCGAAATCAGGAACCACCTCTCCCTGGTCAGCAGTGGCGCCGAAGCGACGGTCGAAAAGAAGAGCCTCGCCGAGATCGAGCAGGAGGTTCTGCGCGACCTGATCGGCTCCGGAAGCGACTACCAGGGACGCGAGGAGGAACTGATCAAGCTCTCGCTTGCCCTGCGCGATGCGGTGCAAAAAGGTGATGTCGACGGTGATGAGATGCTGGGGTTGCTGGAATGACTTCGCTTCACGATGCCTTCATGATCACATCGGATAAGGGCCTTGAAG
>RFIO01000089.1 GCA_003695205.1 Deltaproteobacteria bacterium | reverse complement strand
CGGCCGCATTGTCATCAAGCTCGATGAGGGCGAGATGGACGAAACCGGCACGGGCGTCGACATCTACAACCTGATCAAGTTCATTCGCAGCAACCAGAACACCTGCCTGAACCAGAAGCCGATCGTCAAGGTCGGTGACCGCGTCAAGAAGGGCGAAATCATCGCCGACGGGCCTTCGACCCAGCTGGGTGAACTGGCCCTCGGGCAGAACGTCCTGGTCGCCTTCATGCCCTGGGGCGGCTATAACTTCGAGGACTCGATCCTTATCAGCGAGAAACTGGTCAAGGATGATCGCTACACCTCGATCCATATCGAGGAGTTCGAATGCGTCGCCCGCGACACCAAGCTGGGCAAGGAAGAGATCACCGACGATATCCCGAATCTCGGCGAGGACGCCCTGGCCGACCTGGACGAGTCGGGCATTATTCGTATAGGCGCCGAGGTCAAACCGGGCGACATCCTTGTCGGCAAGATCACGCCGAAGGGCGAAACCCAGCTCTCTCCCGAGGAGAAGCTGCTGCGTGCCATCTTCGGCGAGAAGGCGGGCGATGTCCGCGATACCTCCCTGCGTGTTCCGCCCGGCGTCGAAGGGGTGGTTATCGGCGCCCGGGTCTTTTCGCGCAAGGGGGCGGACAAGGATGCCCGCACCGAGCTGATCGAGAACGCTGAAATCGAGCGGCTGCTCAAGGACCAGGACGACGAGATCCGCATCATCCGCGAGTCGACCAGGAGCAAGATTGCCGATCTCCTGGTCGGCAAGACAGCCGCTGTCACCGTCAACGATGCCGACGGCAAGGTGGTGATTGCCAAGGGCAAGAAGATCACCGCCGAGGCCCTCGACAAGGTTCCCTTCGGGCACTGGAAGGAACTTTCCCTGTCCAAGGCCGAGGAGACCGAGGAGAAGGTGGCCAACATCTTCGCCCGTCTGGCCGAGCGCGAAGAAGTGATCCGGGCCGTCTTTGCCGACAAGATCGAGAAGCTCAAGCGCGGCGATGACCTGCCTCCGGGCGTGATCAAGATGGTCAAGGTCTATATCGCCATCAAGCGCAAGCTTTCGGTCGGTGACAAGATGGCCGGCCGTCACGGCAACAAGGGTGTCCTGTCGCGTATCCTGCCCGAGGAGGACATGCCCTACATGGCGGACGGCACGCCGGTCGAGATTGTCCTCAACCCTCTGGGCGTCCCCTCGCGTATGAACGTCGGCCAGATTCTCGAAACCCATCTGGGTCTGGCGGCACGTAACCTCGGCCAGCAGATTCAGCAGGTGCTCGACACCCAGTTCAGCACCGCGGCGCTGAAAAAGCAGATCAAGGCCTGTTACGAGGACAAGGCGCTTAACAAGTTCATCGACGGCCTCTCCGACGAGGAAACCCTGGCGCTGGCTCGCCGGCTGTCCGGCGGCGTGCCGATGGCATCGCCTGTCTTCGAGGGCGTGGTCGAGGAGCAGATGAAGGCCCAGATGGAAAAGGCCGGAGTTCCCACGTCGGGCCAGATGACCCTCTACGACGGTCGCACAGGCGAGGCCTTCAAGGAGCAGGTCACCGTCGGCATCATGTACATGCTCAAGCTGCACCATCTGGTCGATGACAAGATTCACGCCCGTTCCATCGGACCCTACAGTCTGGTCACCCAGCAGCCTCTCGGCGGCAAGGCCCAGTTCGGCGGTCAGCGCCTCGGCGAGATGGAGGTCTGGGCCATGGAGGCCTACGGCGCAGCCCACGCCCTTCAGGAGTTCCTTACCGTCAAGTCGGATGACGTCGCCGGCCGTACCCGCATGTATGAGGCGATCGTCAAGGGCAAGCACACCCTGGAGGCCGGCCTGCCCGAGTCCTTCAACGTGCTGGTCAAGGAGCTGCAGGCCCTCTGCCTCGACGTGGAACTGCTGGAAGAAGACGAAGACTGAAAAAGACCCTTTCATCCACCAAGGAGGATGAGCTTTGGAAGATATTCTCAGCCTGTTTGAGCGCCCGAAGGATCCGTTGAACTTCAACGCCATCCGCCTGTCGATCTCCTCGCCCGAGGCGATCCGCGAGCGGTCCTTCGGCGAGGTTAAAAAGCCTGAGACCATCAACTACCGGACCTTCAAGCCGGAACGCGACGGTCTGTTCTGCGCCAAGATCTTCGGGCCGACCAAGGACTACGAGTGCAACTGCGGCAAGTACAAGCGCATGAAGCACCGCGGCATCGTCTGCGAAAAATGCGGTGTCGAGGTCATTCCGAGCAAGGTCCGGCGCGAGCGCCTCGGGCATATTGATCTCGCCTGCCCGGTGGCGCACATCTGGTTCCTCAAGAGCCTGCCGAGCCGCATCGCCACCCTGCTCGACCTGACCCTCAAGGAGGTCGAACGGGTCCTCTACTTCGAGGCTTATGTTGTCCTTGAT
>RFIO01000088.1 GCA_003695205.1 Deltaproteobacteria bacterium | reverse complement strand
TCTGCGCACTTCGGCCTGGGCCTTTTTGATGCCGATGTAGCTGGCGTTGCTCTTGGGCGCCGAAGCCAGGTAGGTCACCCCCTGGGCCAGGTTGATGCGTGCTTCCGGCAGGCCGACGAAGTGGACTGCCTGCTGCACCGCCAGGGCGATCTGCAGTGCCCGGGGATCGGCGTTGCCGACATCCTCGGAGGCGAAGATCACCATGCGTCGGGCGATGAACAGCGGGTCCTCACCGGCCTCGATCATGCGCGCCAGCCAGTAGAGGGCGGCGTCGGGGTCGGAGCCGCGCATGCTCTTGATGAAGGCCGAGATGACGTTGTAGTGTTCCTCGCCCCCCTTGTCGTAGAGCAGTGCCTTGCTCTGCAGGGTCTCTTCCATCAGTGCCAGGTCGATCCGTCCTTCGACCGCGGCCGGGGCGGCCAATTCCAGGGCCCCGAGGGCGACCCGGGCATCACCGTGAGCTTTTTCAGCGAGAAAATCGAGGGCATCCGGATCCACCGTCAGATTCCGGTCCGCCAGCCCGCGCGGATCGTCCAGGGCTCTCTGGATCAGAATTTTGAGGTCGTCCGGTTCGAGAGGTTCGAGGACGAAGACGCGGGAGCGGGACAGGAGCGCGGCGTTGACCTCGAAGCTGGGGTTCTCGGTCGTGGCGCCGATCAGGATGATGTCACCCTTTTCCACCGCCGGCAGAAAGGCGTCCTGCTGCGCCTTGTTGAACCGGTGAATCTCGTCGACGAACAGCAGGGTGCGGCGGCCGTAGTGACCTCGTTCCTCGGCGGCACGGGCGAGAATCTCACGGACCTCCTTGATGCTGCCAAGCACGGCTGAGAAGAAGACGAAACGGCTTTGGGTGCCGTTGGCGATGACCTGGGCGAGGGTGGTCTTTCCGGTTCCGGGCGGCCCCCAGAAGATGACCGAGGTAAGCTGGTCCTGATCGATCAGCCGGCGCAGCAGTCGTCCCTCTCCCAGCAGGTGCCGCTGGCCGACGATGTCTTCAATCCGCTGGGGCCTGAGGCGCTCAGCGAGCGGAGCGTCGGCGCCGGTGCTGTGAGTGAAGAGGTCCATCAGGTGGTTGACTCCTGTCTGCTTTGTGCCCGGCAAGATGGTTCCGGTATCAGGCCGTACCCGGACAGTAGCACAGGGGAGCCGATGCGGCAACCGGCTGAAAAAGCAGGTAAAAGATAGACGCGTATGCCGCTATCTGCTACATTCCTGATGCGGTTGACCAAGCCTGGAGGTGGTCGCTTGAAACGGATCGGGATTTACGCCAAGCACAACAACGACGACGCCGCCGCTCTTGCCGGAGAGGTGCGGACCTTTCTGCTGGACCGTGGCTGCGAGGTTTTCTGCGAGGATGTTCTGGCCGCGGCCCTGGATGCCGGCCAAGGCTACCCACCCGGCGCCATCCCGCCGCTGGTCGACCTGATCATCGTTCTTGGCGGCGACGGGACGCTGATTTCGGTCGCGCGTCTGATCGGCGAACTGAAGGTTCCCATCCTTGGCGTCAATCTCGGTCGACTCGGCTTCCTGACTGAAATCGCCCGTGACGAGACCTTCGATACTCTCGAACAGGTTCTGGCCGGCAATTTCAGCGTGTCGACCAGGATGATGCTCGATACCGTGGTTTCCCGCGAAGACAGGGTGGTTGGGCGTTTCCGTACCCTGAATGATGTCGTCATCAACAAGGGGGCTCTTGCACGCATCATCGATATGGAGGCGAGCGTCAACGGCGACTACCTGACCACCTTTCGGGGAGACGGCCTGATCATCGCCACCCCGACCGGCACGACCGCCTACAACCTGGCGGCGGGCGGGCCGATCATCTATCCGGGGCTGCACTGTCTTGCCATCGCCCCCATTTGCCCCCACATGCTCACCAACCGTCCGATCATCGTTTCAGACGAGGATGTCATCCGGGTCCAGGTCCGGTTCCAGGACGAGGAAGTGATGCTGACAGCCGACGGCCAGGTCGGCATGCCACTTGAGGGGGGAGACGTCGTGGAAGTACGGCGCTCGAGCTGCGTCGCCCTGCTGGTGAAAAGTCCGAAGCGGGATTATTTCGAAATCCTGCGTACCAAGCTCCTCTGGGGGGAGCGCTGAGGGCAACCCGGATCAGGCGAAAAGGCAATGCCATGCTGACAGAACTGGTTATTCGAAATTTCGCTATCATCGAGCGGCTGGAGGTCAGTCTCAAGCCGGGGTTCAATATCCTGACCGGGGAGACCGGCGCCGGCAAGTCGATCATCATCGATGCCGTCGGTCTGCTGCTGGGCGGCCGGGCCCGCCCCGAGGTGGTTCGCACCGGCGCCGACGAAGCGGTGGTTGAGGGCCTGTTCGACATTTCCGGCCGTGGTGACATCCAGCGCCTGCTCGAGCATGGCGGCTTTGAATCCGGAGAGGAACTGGCCGTCAAAAGAGTCATCAGCCGGGAAGGGCGCAACCGGATCTTCATCAACGGCTCCATTGCCCGGCTCGGACAGTTGCAGGATGTCTCCCGGCGCCTGGTCAATATCTACGGCCAGCATGAGCATCAGCTGCTGCAGAAGCCGGAAGCGCACCTGAGTTTTCTGGATCACTACGCCGGTTGCCGAAACGAGATCGCCGCCTATGTCGAAGCCTGGCGCCGGGCTCGCGATCTTGAGGAAGAGCTGGCCGGCCTGGAGCAGGGAGAGCGCGACCGTCAGCAGCGGCTCGATTTCTTGCGGTTCCAGCAACGGGAAATCAGTGCCGCCCAGCTGCGTGCCGGCGAAGAGGAGGAACTGGAGCAGGAGCGCAAGCTGCTCAAATACGGCGAGAAGCTGACCCAGGCGACCTCGGGCGGTTACGAGTCCCTGTACGGCGGCAAGGGGGCGGTCTGTGAGATTCTTGGCCGGCTGGCCGGTGAACTCGAGGCCCTGGTCGAGGTCGACCCCCTGATGGCGAAGCTTGCCGAAACCCTGAAAGCCAGCCAGTACAGTCTCGAGGATGTCGCCCTGCAGCTGCGCGATTTCGGCGGCAAGCTCGATTTCGAGCCGGGCCGCCAGAACGCCGTCGAGGAGAGACTGGCCCGCATCGGCCAGCTCAAGCGCAAGTACGCCCCGACGGTCGAGGGAATACTCGAGACCCTGGATTCGGTCGAAAAGGAACTGGCCCGGCTCGAACAGGCCGATACCCGGCGCGAGGAACTGGCCGGTGAACTGGAGCAGGCGCGCGCGTCTCTGGCCGCACGCGGAGAGGCCCTGTCGGAAAAACGTCACCAGGCGGCCGAATCACTGGCGGCCGCGGTGGTTGACAATCTGGGCGAGCTGGCCATGCCGGCGGCCCGGTTCGAGGTCCATTTCTTTCCTCTCGACGAGCCGGGACCGCGCGGCCTGGAGCGGGTCGAATTCTACCTGTCGACCAATCCGGGCGAGGAACTGCGCCCGCTGGCCTGGATTGCCTCGGGCGGGGAGCTGTCACGCATCATGCTGGCCATCAAGCAGGCCGCCCCGGGCGCCGACGGAGTTTCGACCCTGATTTTTGACGAGGTCGATGCCGGCATCGGCGGGGAAGCGGCCAGTGCCGTCGGGCGCAAGCTCAAAAAAGTGGCCCAGGGCTTGCAGGTTCTTTGCATTACCCATCTGCCCCAGGTGGCGGCCTATGGCGATACCCATTTCCGGGTTGAGAAGATGGTCGATTCCGGCCGGACCTTCACCGCCATGGTCGAGCTCAATGCCGATACCCGGGTACGGGAGATGGCACGCATGCTTGGGGGGGACCAGGTGACCGACCGGACCCTCGACCACGCGCGCGAGATGATCGAGGCTGTGGCCGCGGAGAAATAATCATGGTACGCAAGGCCCGCATAAGCGATGCCCAGGCGATTCACGCCCTGCTCAACCACTACGCCGGCGAAGGGATCATGCTTTCGGCATCACTGGCCGAAGTCTACGAATATATTCGAAGTTTTTATGTCTTCGACCTTGATGGCGAGGTTGTCGGCACCGTGCGGCTGCAGATCTTCTGGGAGAATCTCGCCGAAGTCCGGTCGCTGGCGGTTTCGACCCGGGCCGAAGGGCGGGGGATTGGCCGTCGACTTGTCCAGGCCTGTCTCGAGGAGGGGCGGCAACTTGGTATCGGGCGTATTTTCGCCCTGACCTACAAGCCAGCCTTCTTCGAGAAACTCGGGTTTTTCGAGATCGACAAGGCCGAGCTGCCGCAGAAGATCTGGCGCGACTGCGTCAAGTGTTCGAAGTTTCCCGAGTGTGACGAAACAGCAGTCGCCATCGACCTGTGAGTGGTGGCGGCGGAGGACGAAAATTGTCGGAAAACTTGACAAAAGTTGACCTCAGCCGGTATCAATGCACTGCTGCGAGGTGGCCCCGTTGCTTCCCGGGCCGTTGCTTTGCCCGCCAGGAGGGCTTTTGAAGGACAGGCATCTGACCATACTTCTCCTCCCCGAGGATTCCCGGCGTGTGCGCCGTTTCGTCCTGAGCCGCTGGATGGTTCGAGCCGGCGTCGCTCTGGCTTTGACAGCCGTCTTCGCTGTCGGACTGCTCGCGTTCGGATTTGTCCAGCGTGGCATCGATGGGGACGAACTGGCCCGTCTGCGCCAGGAAAATGTTGAGCAGCGTATCGAACTTGCCCGTCTCGCCGGCGAACTGGAGGCCATCGACCGCGACCTGGTGCTTCTGGCCCAGAACCATGCTCAGGTCGAGAGCCTGGTCGGGGACAGGGACAAGGGGGGCGAGTCCCTCACCGGTATAGGCGGCCCGCCGGAAACCGACTTCAACACCGATGGTTCCGATTTGCAGGCCCGTATCGACCAGGTACGCCGGCAGATTGAGTTGCAGCGGCTTGGGCAGGAGGAGATCCAGGCGACCCTCAACGACCAGCGGTCGCTGCTTGCGGCCAGGCCGACCGGCTGGCCGGTTCAGGGCTGGCTGACCTCCACCTTCGGCATGCGCAAATCGCCGTTCACCGGCAAGCGCAAGATGCACGAAGGCCTTGATATCGCCGCGCGGACCGGCACTCCCGTCTACGCCACCGCCGACGGCATCGTGACCGAGTCCGGCACCGCCCCGGGCTACGGCAAGCTGGTGGTGATCGACCACGGCTACGGCTACAAGACCTACTACGCCCACAATTCCCGCATCTTCGTCAAAAT
>RFIO01000087.1 GCA_003695205.1 Deltaproteobacteria bacterium | reverse complement strand
GACACCAGCGGCCAGGGCGCCTTCGGCGGCCACTCCTCACCGGGCCTGGGACTCGGCACCGGCCCGGTCGGCCCGCTCGGGGTCGCTCTGCTGGCATGGTTGCGGCGACGCAAAGGACGCAAATAGGCAAATCAATCCGGCGCGGCGGCGTGGCCGCCGCGCCCCAGTCTTCAGGAGCCGATCATGTCCTTCCAGCCAGTTCCCATAGCTGCCCGCCCGGCCGCCGTTTTCTGGTTCAAAAGCCGGGGCTTCGAATTGCGTCTCTGGATTCTCATTCTTGGCATCGCCAATCTCGGCCTGATCAGCCAACAGCCGAACCTTGCCCTGTATTTCAGTCTGGATGCCGTCAGTCGGGGCGAATGGTGGCGGGTCCTGACCTGGCCGTTCGTGCACGTCAGCGTCTACCACCTTCTGCTCGACGGAACCGCCTTTTTGCTGCTGCTCGACAGCCTGAAACAGACTCCAGCCTGGCGACGCACATTTCTGGTCATCACCGCCTGCGCCGGCAGCCTGCTTGTCCCCCTGTGGCTGGCCCCCGAGCTGGCGCAGGTCGGGCTGTGCGGCCTGTCCGGTCCGGCCCATGGCCTGGCCGCCGTCTGGGCTCTGGAAATGATCGCCCGGCGACGGTCTGACAGCCAATGCAAAAGGCTCGGCTGGCTGCTTCTGGTCGGCCTCATTGGCAAGTGCGCCTGGGAACTCTGGCAGGGGCAGGTCGTTTTTGCCGGCCTGCATCTCGGCGGCATCGGCCATCCGGTGGTCAGCACCCACTCCGGCGGCCTGCTCGGTGGCATATGCGGCTGGCTGATGCTAAATATCCCTACCAAAGATTCCGGCAGCCATGCTGGAGATAGTGACAACTGAGGACCTGAATCATGAAATCGCTCCCCCGGGGATTCCACTGGCTCAACGCCACACAGTTTTTTGGCGCCCTGAATGACAACCTGTTCAAGCTGCTGCTGGTCTTTCTGATCATTGACCTGCAGGGGCTGGACGCGGCCGGGCGCATCGCCGCCACCGCCGGACTGATCTTCGTCCTGCCCTTTTTGCTCTTCTCCGCCGCGGCGGGGCGCCTGGTCGACCGCTTCAGCAAAACCCGCCTGATCCGTCACGCCAAGCTGCTAGAGCTGATTATCATGTTCGCCGGCAGCCTCTGCTTCGCGGCCGAAAGCGTAACCGGACTCTATCTCTGCCTGCTTCTCATGGCCCTGCAGTCGACCCTCTTCAGCCCGGCCAAGTACGGCATCGTGCCGGAACTG
>RFIO01000086.1 GCA_003695205.1 Deltaproteobacteria bacterium | reverse complement strand
TGATGTCCTTGATATCGGCGAAGTGCTTCCTCAGCAACTGGTTATTCGCAATCGAATAAGCCATGGGTTCTCCTTTGGAATGTCCGTTCCACAGCCGCATGCGGACGCGGAACCCCTTGAATATTCATCATGTTGGGCCGGTAAGTCGTTGGCCGGCCCGGCCTCCCCTCCCCCCACGGAGACCAGGCAAACGGGGAGTGGACGCTTGAAAGAAAGAATAGCCAAGGCCGCAGAACGCGACCTTGGCTCGTCTCGAATTGTATGGGCGCGGGACTACTTGAGCTCCACGCTGGCGCCGGCTTCCTCCAGCTGTTTTTTGATGTCCTCGGCCTCTTCCTTGGAAGCGGCTTCCTTGACGGTGCTCGGAGCGCCGTCGACCATTTCCTTGGCTTCCTTCAGGCCCAGGCCGGTGATGGCGCGGACAACCTTGATGACGTTGATCTTCTTGTCGCCGGCGCTGGCCAGGACAACGTCGAACTCGTCCTTTTCCTCGGCAGCGGCAGCCTCGCCACCAGCGGCCGGAGCGGCGGCGACGGCCACGGGGGCGGCGGCGGAAACGCCGAACTTGTCTTCGAGCTCCTTGACCAGCTCGGCCAGCTCGAGGACGGACATGTTCTCGATAAATTCGACAACCTGCTCTTTGGTGATATCAGCCATTGTGAAATCCTCCGTATCTTCTATCTGTTTGGTTCGTTAGAGTCAGTAGTGGAAGCCGCACCTTTTCAGGCCGCCTTCTTGTCCTGGATGGCAGCAAGCACCTGCACCAGCGACCGCGGCACGGCAGCCAGAACGCCGACGAAGTTGCTCACCGGAGCGTTCATGGAGCCAAGCACCTTGGCCAGCAGTACTTCGCGGCTCGGCAGATCAGACAGCGCCTTGATGCCGGAAATGTCCAGCTTCTTGCCGTCGAGCATGCCGCCTTTGAGTTCGAACTTGTCATTGGCCTTGGCGAATTCGCTCAGGACCTTGGCGGGTGCCACCGGGTCTTCCCCGGCCATTGCGATCGCGGTCGGGCCCTGAAGAAACTCTTCCAGGCAGGCACTCTCGGTGTCGCGGATGGCAAGCTTGAGCAGGGTGTTCTTGACCACCTGGTACTCGACGCCGGCCTCACGCAGCTTGTTGCGCAGGTCGTTGGCCTGTTCAACGGTCAGGCCTCGGTAGTCGGCAATAAAGGCGGCCTTGACACTCGCCAGTTTGCCTGCCAGTTCAGCGACCAGTTGTTCCTTGCCAGTTCGATTCAACGCCTCTCCTCCTTTCTTTTTGGTATTGCCGGATGCCTCAGAGGGTCCGGAACCCAGTCAGAGGCGCGGGAGAGACGACAGATTGCCGTCACACCGTCCTCGGCCTCGGCAGGGGGCCAGTGCCATTAAACGCCCGTGGGGCGTCCCTGCTGTCTTTGACCGGGTGTTGCTCGATCTATCTGTACACCGCCCGAGGGCGGATGCGGACCTATTTGACCAGCGCCTGCAGGGCCGGGATATCCAGCTGGATGCCGGGGCCCATAGTACTCGACAGGCAGACCTTTTTCAGGTAGGTCCCCTTGGCCGCGCTCGGCTTGGCCTTGATCAGTGCGTCCATAAGGGCGAGGATGTTCCCCTGCAGCTTTTCGACATCGAAAGAGACCTTGCCGACCGGGGCATGCACGATACCGGCCTTTTCGACCCGGTACTCAACCTTGCCCGACTTGGCCTCCTCGACGGCGCGGCCGACATCGAAGGTCACGGTGCCGACCTTGGGGTTCGGCATGAGGCCGCGGGGGCCAAGCAGCTTGCCGATCTTGCCGACGGTGCCCATCATGTCGGGAGTGGCAATGGCCGTGTCGAATTCGAACCAGCCTTCCTTGATCTTCTCGACCAGATCCTCGGCACCCACGAAATCGGCACCGGCAGCGGACGCCTCCTGGGCTTTTTCCCCTTTGGCAAAGACCACGACGCGCACCGATTTGCCCAGGCCGTTGGGCAGCACCACGGCACCGCGCACCATCTGGTCGGCTTTACGGGGGTCAACTCCCAGGCGCACCGCCAGGTCGACGGTTTCGTCGAACTTGGCGTGGGCCGTTTCCTTGAGCAGGGTCAGGGCCTCGTCAAGCTGGTAAAGCCGGGTACGATCGACCCTGGCTTTGGCTTCCTTGTGCTTTTTTCCTACCGCCATCGTTGTATCTCCAGCGAAACAGAATTGTGATTAGCCTTCAACCTCGATACCCATGCTCCGGGCGGTCCCTTCAACGGTCCGCATGGCAGCCTCGATATCGTAGGCATTCAGGTCGGGCATCTTGATCTGGGCGATTTCCCGCACCTGATCCCGGGTCACCTTGCCGACCTTGTCCTTGTTGGGCACGCCGGACCCCTTCTGCAACTTGGCGGCCTTGAGCAGCAGCACGGCAGCGGGCGGCGTCTTGGTGATAAAAGAAAAGGACCGGTCGGCGTAGACGGTGATGATCACCGGAATGATCATGCCCGCTTCGCTTTGGGTCTTGGCATTGAACGCCTTGCAGAATTCCATGATGTTGACGCCGTGCTGGCCGAGCGCCGGGCCGACCGGCGGCGACGGGTTCGCCTGTCCGGCGGGAATC
>RFIO01000085.1 GCA_003695205.1 Deltaproteobacteria bacterium | reverse complement strand
GCTCAGGGAACGGATCGCCTCACCGGCGAACTCGATGGCGTAGCCGGTGCCGCCGGCAGTGCCGATCCGGCCGATAATCGCCAGCACAATATCCTTGGCAGTCACCCCCCGGCCCAGCTGCCCCTCGACACGCACGCGCATGTTCTTCGATTTTTTCTGCAGCAGGCAGCCGGTGGCGAGCACATGCTCGACCTCACTGGTGCCGATACCGAAGGCGAGAGCCCCGAAGGCCCCGTGCGTGGCGGTGTGAGAATCGCCGCAGACGATGGTCATACCCGGCAGGGTGAAGCCCTGCTCCGGACCGATGACGTGAACGATCCCCTGCCGGATGTCGTTCATGCTGAACATCCGGATGCCGAACTCCTCACAGTTGGCCACCAGGGTGTCGACCTGCAGCCTGGAGACCGGATCGGCGATGCCGAGCACGCGGTCCACCGTCGGTACGTTGTGATCGGGCACCGCCAGGTTGGCTTCGACCCGCCAGGGCTTGCGGCCCGCCAGTCGCAGCCCCTCAAAGGCCTGCGGGGAGGTCACCTCGTGCAACAGCTGGCGGTCGATGTAGAGCAGGCAGGTGCCATCTTCCTGGGTACGCACCACGTGCGCCTGCCAGATCTTGTCATACAATGTCAGTGCAGACATGAAACAACTCCTTGATCGAAATGGTCGGAGACCATTTTACCAAGTTTCCGACCCGCTTATCGGTGCAACTGGCGATTATGAGATTATTTTTCCTTGCCGAAGCGACATCCTGCCGGTAGAAGGGGAGAAAAGATTTCTGACGGAGCCGAGCCATGCCGCAGACAAAACAGTGGAATTCGCTGTTTCATACCTTTCTCGACACCTGCGACCGCCACCCCGATCGCATCGCCTGCGTCTATCGCAGCGACGACCTCGAATTCCGCGTCAATTACCGCAAGCTGTTTGAGGATGTCCTTCTGCTGGCGCGCGCCTTCCACGAAAAAAACGTGCGCAAGGGAAGCAAAGTCCTGCTGCTGTCGGACAATCGCTACGGCTGGATCGTCACCGACCTGGCGCTGATGGCCCTGGGGGCAGTCAGTGTGCCGCGCGGCAGTGAAACACCGAGCCAGGAACTCGATTTCATCATGCGCCACGCCAACTGCGAGTTCCTGGTCTGTGAAACCGAAGGCTTGCTGCATCGCCACCAGGAGATCATCGATCAGCTGCCCGACCTCAAAATGCGCTTCATCATTGCCTCGGAGAAGCGACACAGGTTCCTGCAGCCGGTCTATGCCTACCAGGACCTGCTCGATGACCGCACCATCACCGAGGAGGACATCACATGGTTTCGGGGACTCGCCGACAACATCGGTCGCGACGACCTGGTTACCCTGGTCTACACCAGCGGCACAACCGGCACCCCCAAGGGGGTGCAACTGCTGCACCGCAACCTGCTCTACCAGGTCGAGGCGCTGCCACAGCTGATCAACCTGAACGAGAACGACGTCTGGGTCTCGATTCTGCCCACCTGGCACATCTTCGAGCGCGCGGTCGAATACATCACCATCGCCGCCGGCGCCTGCACCGTCTACTCGAGCCTGAAGACCTTTGCCGACGACCTGGCCCACTACAAGCCGACCCTGGTCGCCTCGGTGCCGCGCCTGTGGGAATCGCTCTACAGCAAGATCAATACGGCACTGGAGAAACAGAGCGCCAAAAAGGCCCGTATTTTCCGGGGCCTCGTCGCCATCTCCGCCCGCTACCGGCGCAACAGCCGTATTCTGCGCGGCCACCTGCCGCGCTTCGAACCGGTCCCCTTCCCGGTCGGCATGTGGCGCAAAATGATCGCGCTGGTACAGAACATCGGACTCTGGCCCCTGTACCGGCTGGCGCAGAAGAAGATGAAGCTGGTGCAGGAACGCTTCGGCGGCCGGCTGCGCATCGCCATCAGCGGCGGCGGCGCCCTGCCTCCCTATCTCGACGAATGGATCGACGCCATCGGCATCCGTATCGCCAACGCCTACGGCATGACCG
>RFIO01000009.1 GCA_003695205.1 Deltaproteobacteria bacterium | reverse complement strand
GGAGACAGGAGACAGGAGACAGGAGACAGGAGACAGGAGACAGGAGACAGGATACAGGAGACAGGAGACAGGAGACAGGAGACAGGAGACAGGAGTCGGAAGTCGGAAGTCGGAAAAAGTTTTTTCGGACATCTGACAGCGAAGCGTTCTGACGTCTGACCTCTCCAATGCGCAGCATTGGCCTCTGACAGCGAAGCGTTCTGACATCCGAGTTCTCCAATGCGCAGCATTGGCCTCTGACCTCTGACATCTCCGCCACTCAGCGGCGGGCTTTGATCTTAACCTTTGCTCATCCCCGTTTTTTTGCTAACCTGTTCCAAGCGTTACCGGTTTCTGCCACGCGGTTCGACCGTTCTCCCGCTCGACCGCCGCCATCCAGGGAGGGCACATGGGGCTGATCAGAACGCTCAAGGACACCCAGCCGTTCAACCAACTGCCCGAAGAGGCCATTCGCCAACTCGAGCAGGCCGCCAGCCTCAAGACCTACCCCCAGCACGTTCACATCTTTGGCCAGAACGACCCGTCGACCGGCTACCTCTACATAGTTCGCAAGGGTCTTGTTGAAATCGTCGCTACCACCCCCGGCGGCGTCGAGATGGTGGTCGATCTGCGTAGCGACGGCTCCTTTTTCGGCGGCACCCCCATCTTTACTGACGAGCCCTACACCGCTGGCGCCCGCACCGCCAGGGAGACCGAATGCTTCCTGATCCCCGCGGACGCGATGCGCCAGGTCGCACAAGCCTACCCGGACGTGGCCGAGTACTTCACCCGCGCCATCTACTCCCGGGTGCGCAGTCTCTACGCCGACATGGTCAGCGATCACGCCCGCAGTGCCCTGACCCAGGTTGAGGCCTACCCCTTTAAAAAGCGCCTGTCGGAAATCATGGCCGCCCCGGTTGTCACCTGTGCACCGGAAGATTCCATCCGCCAGATCGCCAAAACCATGGCGCGCAAGAAGATCGGCGCCGTGGTTGTCTCAGGACCGGGCGACCAGGTGAAAGGGATCATCACCCAGAGCGACATGGTCAACAAGGTGCTGGCACGCGACCAGGTCGACTGCGACAAGCTGACCGGCGGCGATATCATGACCGCCGCCCCGAAGGTCATGGAACCTTCGGCCTACATGTACGAAGCGGCCACCTTCATGATGGCGCACCGCATCAAGCACCTGCCTCTGGTCGAGAACGACCGGCTGGTCGGGATTATCTCCCTGCGCGACCTGATGCGCTACCGGAGCCAGAAGTCAATGCTGCTGGTCGGCAGCATCCAGGAGGCCAAAACCCTTGAGGAACTGAAGCTGGCCAAGCAGGAAATCGTCAAGGTCGCCAAGGGGCTGATGAGCGAAACCCGGGCGCCGTTCGAAACCATGGAGATCCTCTCCTACATCCACCATCGCATCCTGCAGCGTGGCTACGAGCTGGTACTGGAGCAGGTTCAGGCCGAGGGGCTGGTTCCACCGCCCATCCGCCATTGCTTCATCATCATGGGCAGCGGCGGGCGCAAGGAGATGCTGCTCGGGCCGGACCAGGACAACGGCTTCATCTTCGAAGACTTCCCCGACGATATGGTCGACCAGGTTGATGCCTTCTTCGTTCCCTTCGCCGAGCGTCTGGTGCAGGCCTACGCCGAGATCGGCTACCCCCTGTGCAACGGCAAGGTGATGGCCAACAATCCCCTCTGGCGCGGGCGGCTCAGCGACTGGAAAAAGCGCATCACCCAGTGGATCGAGGTGCCCGAACCGCAGCGGGTGCGCTACTCGACCATCTTCTTCGACTTTATGCCGCTGATGGGCGAGGCGAGCCTGGTCGAGGACCTGCGCGACATCGTTCACCAGCTGATCCGCGACAACCAGGTCTTCCTCTACCACCTGATGGAACTCGACTTCCAGCACAAGGTCCCCCTGAGTCTGCTCGGCCGCTTCGTTGTCGAGAAGGACGAGGAAATCAAGGGGAAACTGAGCCTGAAACAGGCCGGCAGCATCTTCATCGTCGACTGCGTGCGCATCTTCATGCTCGAAAACGGCTTCGACGCCGTCACCACCCTCGACCGGCTGGAGGAACTGGTGCGTCGCAACATTCTCACCCAGGACACCGCCGAACACCTCAAGGCGGCTCTCGAGGCCTTCACCTTCCTGCGCCTGCGCAACGAAATCGAGCTTGTGGAAAAGGGCGAGAAACCGAGTCACTATCTCGACCCCTACGCCCTGTCGAAAATCGAGCAGGACCTGCTCAAGGAAGCCTTCCGCGCCGCCGGCAAACTGCAGGACTCCACCAAGCGGCATTTTTCAAGGTTG